>CALDHJ010000026.1 GCA_937941555.1 uncultured Granulosicoccaceae bacterium
AGACGACGACGACGACGATGGTCGCAACGCTCGGAACCAGCGGCAACGGCACCCTGGCCGCCACCGCCGACATCTGCGAGCCGATGGGAAGCGTCACCGGCCGACGCGGCGACGACCTCGCCGCCATGCTCTACACCAGCGGCACGACCGGCCGGTCGAAGGGCGCCATGCTCACGCATCGCGGACTCATCGCCAACGGCCGGGCGCTCCATGCCATCTGGGGGTTCGGCGCCGACGACGTCTTGCTGCACGGCCTGCCGATCTTTCACGTGCATGGCCTGTTCGTCGCGCTGCACTGTGTCTTGCTCAGTGGCTCCGAGGCCATTTTCGTGCCCCGCTTCGACACCGACACGATGCTCGCGCACCTGCCGGAGGCGACCGTGATGATGGGCGTGCCCACGCACTACATCCGCCTCCTCGACGACCCTCGCTTCGACGCCGAGAAGGCTTCGAACATTCGCCTGTTCACCTCGGGGTCGGCGCCGATGACCGAGTCGGTCCATGCAGCCGTGGCCGAACGCACCGGCCTCGCCGTGCTCGAGCGTTACGGCATGACCGAGACTGGCATCATCAGCTCGAATCCCCTCGATGGCGAACGCGTCGCGGGCACGGTCGGCTATGCGCTCCCCGAGATGGAGATGCGGGTCGGCACCGATGCTGGCCCGTGCGAACCCGGCGAGACCGGCGTCGTCGAGGTGCGCGGCCCGCACCTGTTCGCCGGCTACTGGCAGCTCCCCGACAAGACCGCGCAAGAGTTCCGCGCCGACGGCTGGTTCGTCACCGGCGATGTTGGTTGTCTCGACGCCGATGGCCGGTTGCGCCTCGAAGGCCGCGCCGGCGACATGATCATCTCGGGCGGCGAGAACGTCTACCCGGCTGAAATCGAACGGGTACTTCGCGCTGTCGACGGCGTGGTGGATGTCGCCATCACCGGCACCGATGACAGAAAATGGGGCCAGGTGCCGGTGGCCTGGCTGATCGTTGATAACAACCGATACGATCCCGCCGCCGCGAAAGAAGCCCTGGACCGGGAACTGGCCCGATTCAAACACCCGCGCGATTGGCACCTCGTCGACGAGTTTCCGCGCAACGCACTCGGCAAGGTGCAGAAGTTCAAGCTTCGAGACACCGACCCTGCACGAGACACCTGAATCTCAACCCGCCGGACGCTTGAACACCAAGGTGATGTCGGTCCCCCGCAGCACGAGCTCGTCCTGCGACACGCCCATGTCGAATGGTGTATTCGAGAGCGCCTGCAGGTAAGCGTTCTCAACGCGCATGAGCACTTTGTCGGCGCAGCCTCGGCGCGTCGATGCCAGGGCACCAACTGTCAACTCACCCGTGCCCTCGACCGAGCCCTTGCCGGTGAAGCGATTACAGCCCGCAAAGCCCGAAACCGACAGCGCATCTCCGTCACGCACGAGCAACAGTGTTTGCACGCCGGTGCCCAACTGATCGCCTACGCGTTCGAGTTGCCACTCGACTCCCAGGGCGCTGTCGACATCACGCGCCGGCATCGACTGACACCCGGCCAGCAATAACGACAACCCGGCCAACAACACTTTCCATCCCGTTTGCATGCCCTTGCACTCCCGTCACGTCAGGCAGCCAACTGCAGCACAGCACGTGCCTGCTCCGGTGTCGCAACCGGGCGGCCGTACTGTTCACACAGCGCGACCGCCCGCTCGACCAGCGCCGCGTTCGACGGTGCGAGCGTGTGGCGATCGAGCCGGACGTTGTCCTCAAGCCCGGTGCGGGTATGGCCGCCCGCCGCGATCGCCCACTCGTTGACCTGCAACTGGCCGCGCCCGATGCCCGCTGCACACCAGTTGCCCTCCGGTGCGATGCGCGCCATGGTTCGGACGTAGTAGTCGAAAATGTCCTTGTCGACAGGCGTTGCGTTCTTCACCCCCATGACAAACTGCACATAGAGGTTGCGCGGCAGACGGCCGTCCCGATGCATCGCCACGGCCTGGTGAATGTGGCTGAGGTCGAAGGCTTCGATCTCCGGCAGGACGCCGTAGCGCACCATCTCGCTCGCAAGCCAATCGACAAGGTCAGGTGGATTCTCGTAGACGCGGGTCGGGAAATTGTTCGAACCCACCGAGAGCGACGCCATGTCCGGGCACAGCGGCAGCATGCCGCCGCGCGCCTGCCCGGCGCCGGAGCGTCCGCCAGTCGAGAGCTGCACGATCATGCCCGGACAGTGCGCGCGTATGCCTTCGAGCAAACGGGCAAAGCGATCGGGGTCGGAGGTCGGCGTCTGGTCATCGTTGCGCACGTGACAATGCGCAATGCTGGCCCCCGCCTCGAAAGACGCCTGGGTGCTCTCGACCTGTTCGGCCACCGAAATCGGCACCGCCGGGTTGTCGGCCTTGGTCGGGACCGAGCCCGTGATCGCAACGCAAATGATGCAAGGCTTGCTCATTCCAATCTGTCCTCTATCGTCCTGGCGCTTGCCAGCGAGTGTCAGCCGCCACGATACCCGAGGGTGTAGGCAGAGCCTATTCACCCCCTGCGATCTCAGCGCAACTCGATCAAATCTGTTGAATCAGCGCATAATATCGATATTATGATGCGCGGAGGATCACCATGGCCAACCCATCAGTGTCGGAACCCAGCGGCAGTGCATCTGCAACACAGCGTGCCTATGGCCGCTTGCGCGATCTCATCGTCACCGGCGAACTCAAGCCGGGCGAAAAACTGAAAATTGACGGGCTGCGTCAGCGCCTCGCAACCGGTGCATCCCCCATCCGGGAAGCCCTTAGCCTGCTCACCTCCGACAACCTGGTCGAACGCTTCGACCAACGCGGGTTCCGCGCAGCCAACGTCAGCGAAAACAACTTCCGCGAGATCCTGACCTTGCGTTGCTCACTCGAAGACATGGCACTCAGGCAAAGTATCGAAAACGCAAGCCAGGCCTGGGAAGAACATATCGTTCTCGCGCACCACCGCATGCAACGCGCGCACACCGAACAGTCAGACGAGTTCGAGGCCCGCCACAAGGCCTTTCACATGGCTCTGTTGTCGGCCGCCGATTCGCCGATCCTGTTGAAGTTCTGCTCTCAGCTCTATGACCTCAACATCCGCTACCGCTACCTCGCAGGCAATGCCTTGCACTATCAGCAGCGGGATGTGACATCCGAACACGAGCAGATCCTGACGGCCTGTATTGCACGCGACACGCAGACGGCCGCGGACACACTCCTCAACCACTACAAGACGACCGGCGCCTTCCTCACCGGGCTACTCGGCACAGGCTCACTGTAACGGCCGCACACCCGTTGGCGAAACGGGGGGCGACTCAGTTGAGAATGGCGAGGCTGAGCGCCGGAAAACGAATCAGCAGCACCAACACCAGCAGCATCACGAAGGCAAACGGCAAGGCACCTAAGAACACGTCCTTGAGCGAGATGCGATCGTCGTCGAGCGTGGCCTTGATGACAAAGCAACTCAAACCCAGCGGCGGTGTCAGCAGACCGATCTCGGCCGCCACCACACTGACGATACCGAACCACACCAGGCTCAGGCCCATTGGCTCGATCAGCGGCAGGAACAACGGCACCACGATCAGGATGATCGACGCCGTGTCGAGGATGGTGCCGAGAAACAACATCAGCACCACGTAGATCGCCATGATGGTGAAAAAGCTCAGGTCGTTGGTAGCGAGAATATTCGAGAGCTCGTTCGGCAGGCCCGCAATTCCAAGCATCCGCGCATACATCGACGCCGCCGTGATCAGAAACAAAATTGCTGCGGTGATGTGGCCTGTCTCGATGACGGTTTCCCAGAAGGACTTGAAGTTGATGCGGCCGCGCAGCGCTGCGATCAGGATACCGAGAGCCGACCCCGCGGCACCCGCTTCCACCGGTGTCGTCCAGCCGGTGTAGATACCGCCGAGCACGACCACGATCAGCGACAGTGTCGGCAGAGTCTTGATCGCGATTTCCGACCACGGCATCAGGGTGTTGTCTTCGATCTTGCGACCGCCAACAAAACCCGGCGTGAAGCGACCCATGAACCAGATCGCCGCCACATAGGCCACCGCCAACAACAAGCCCGGCACCACACCTGCGAGAAACATCTCGCCGACCGACTGTTCGGCGACAAAGGAATAGATGATCAACATGGCGGACGGTGGGATGATCATGCCGAGCACCGAACTGCCCGCCACCACGCCCACCGCAAAGCGCGGGTTGTAGTGGTAGTTGAGCATCTCGGGTACCGACATCTTCGAGAAGACCGAGGCCGAGGCGATCGACGAGCCAGTGACTGCGGCGAACACCGCATTGGCACCGACGGTCGCCATGCCGATACCGCCGGTCAGACGCCGGCAACCCTGATTCATCACGCCGTAGATGTCCGCGCCGAGACCGGCCTTGGAGACGATCAGCCCCATGAAGGTAAAGAGCGGAATCGTCGCGAAGGTGTACTCCATCGCGCTGTCGCCGATGGCGATCTTGAGTAGCGCAAACGAGAGATCCACGTTGTCACGCATGATCCAGATCGCCGCAAAGCTCACAAGGCCCAGCGCGATCGGGATATAGACCCCGAGGTAGATCAGCACGATGATCGCGACGATCGAGATGAGACCGATATCAACAGGGGTCATGTGTCAGATCGCAACGTGGC
>CALDHJ010000027.1 GCA_937941555.1 uncultured Granulosicoccaceae bacterium
GGTACTGAAGTGCTCACCGCCCGCCTCGAGAAAGGTGTCGCGACCCTCCAGGGCAATTTCTTCGAGCGTTTCAACGCAGTCGGAGATGAAGGCGGGTGCAGCGACCATGACGCGTTTGACGCCCTCCTCGGCGAGTCGTTCGAGGGTCTTGTCGGTGTAGGGCTGCAACCACTCGGCCGGGCCGAAGCGCGACTGGAAGCTCATCTGCAGTTTGTCTTCACTCCAGCCGAGGCGTTCGCGCACCAGACGCGTGGTCTTGTGGCAGTGGCAGTGATAGGGGTCGCCCTTCTCGAAATACTTCTTGGGGATGCCGTGGTAGGACAAGAGCACCACTTCGGGGTCGAAGTCGGCTGCGGCAACGCCGTCTTCGATGCTTTTGGCGAGGCGGTCAATGTAGACCGGGTGGTCGTGAAACGCGGGCAGCGTGCGCACCGCCGGCTGCCAGCGCATGTGTTTGAGTGCGAGGAAGGTCTTGTCGTAGACCGAGGCCATGGTGGTCGCGCTGTACTGCGGGTAGAGCGCCATGACGAGGATCCGCTGACAGCCCTGCTCGCGCAGGCCCTCGAGCTTGGACGCGATCGACTGGTTGCCGTAGCGCATCGCCCAATCGACCACCAGCGTCTCGCTGCCGACGCGCTCGGCGAGCCCGGCCGATTGATCACGCGTGAATTTGCGCAGCGGCGACTCATCCGACTCCTCGAGCCAGATCGACTTGTAGGCCTCGCCACTCTTGCTCGGCCGCAGGGTGAGGATGATGCCCTGCAGAATCGGCTGCCAGATCCACTTGGAGGTTTCGATCACGCGCGTGTCGCTGAGGAATTCCGAGAGGTAGCGCCGCATCGACCAGTAGTCCGTGCCGTCGGGGGTCCCGAGGTTGACCAGCAGCACCCCGACTTTGGGTGAGGCGACAGGAGGGTGCGAATCGGGCAGGTGCAAGGGGCTGTTCATGGTGTTCCGTTCAGTGGGCGTTGAGCGAGACTGGGCAACGGTGGCTGCGGCCTCAGGGCCGCACCAGCGGTGAGACAGTGTATCAATTCAGCGGTTCCGCCGCCCTACCTGGTCGCCGTGCCAAGCTTGCGTTATTACTCGGATTCGCCGCGCTCGGTCTCGAGCGCGTGCAGCAACTTGAAGAGCTTGCGGGCGGAGGTTGGCGGCCGCCCGGCGGCGGCCTCTTTGCGCGCCGCGCGGACCCATTGCCGCACTTGCTGCCGGTCGACGTCGGGGTGGCGCTCGAAGACGCGGCCCATCACGCTGTCGTCGCCGCCGATCAGGTCGTCGCGCAGCCGTTCGGCCGCGTGCAGGGCCTTGACGGAGGCCTTGTGCGGCTGGTCGTGGTGATCGATCACGGCCTGCAGCGCTTCGGGGTCGGCGTCGACGAGCTGCCGCGTGAGGTAGCGGACCTCCCGGTTGAGCGCCTTGGGTACCAACTGCTTGGCGGCAATCAGCTGCTCGCAGAGCGCGGGCTCGACTGGCAGCTTGTTGAGCGTGGCGGGCGGCAGCGCCACCAGCGCCCGCACCAGGTCCCGCAGGGCCTTGTGGTCGCGTTTTTGTTGGGACCGGCTCGGGCCCCATTCTTCAGGGGCGTCGTCCTGGTCGTCCTGTTCGTCATCGAAGGGGTCGATTTCGGTGTTCATGCGGTGCTCTGCGGGGCCGTTCGGGATTCGTAGTGGGCAACCCAGGTTGCGCTGGCGACAACCAGTGTGGCGCCGAGCAAGACCATCAGGCTCGGCTCTTCTGCAAACAAGGTGTAGCCGATCAGGGCGCTCCAGACCAGTTGCAGAAACTCGACCGGTTGCGCGGCGGTGACATCGACCGTCGAAAGCCCCTGCGCCACGCACCAGTGGCTGGCTGTCGCAAAGACCGCGGTGCCGAAAAGAACCAATAGTTGCCAGGGTTCCGGTGGCTGCCAGACCATAATCGCAAAGGGCAACATGGTCAGGGTGCAGAACACCCCGAGAAAGGCGATGACGGTCTCGCTGTTGTCGCGCTTGACGAGCGATTTGGTCAACAGCTTGGAGACTGCAAAAAGCGGCGCCGCGAGCAGCATGGCAGCGCTCGCCATGCCGATCGGCGCGTAGCCCGGCCGCAAAATCAGCATCACACCGCACAGGCCCAGCACCACCGAGGCAATGCGCACCGAAGTGAGCTTTTCACCGAGAAACAACCAGGCGCCGAGCAAGACATAGACTGGCGCGGTGAAGCCGAGTGCCGTGACGTCGGCGAGCGGCAAACGCGCGATGGCGTAGAACCAGAGCAAGACACCAAAGCCGTGCAATACGCCCCGCACCGCATGGAAGCCCACGCGTTCGCTTGCGAAAAGCGCCGTGCCACGGCGCAGGAACAAGGGGGCAATCAACAAGAGCCCCATCGCGTAGCGGATGAAGGCGGCCTGCACCGGGTGCAACGACAGGCTCACCTGGCGTACCAGCACCATGAAGCCCACAAAGAGGAGCCCGCCCAGTGCAATCCAGGCGAGCCCACGTGTTTGATCAGTCATGCCGAAATTAGAACACAGCCAGCCTCAGTGCGGCTGTCTGTGTCCGGTCGACCAGGCGATCAGCAGTCGCAGATCACACGCAAGGCATAGAGGTGCGGCAAGGCCCGAAGCTCTTCGATCATCGCAGCCGGTGGGTCGGAGTCGATGTCGAGAATGTTGTAGGCCACATCACCACGGCTCTTGTTGACCATGTCGGCGACGTTGACTTCGAAGCGCTTGATGATCGAGAGCACGTCACCCAACACACCGGCGACGTTGGTGTTCGCGAAGGTCAGACGGCAGCAGCTCTCGCGCCGCATGGCGATCGCCGGGAAGTTCACGCTGTTCTTGATGTTGCCGTTTTCGAGGTAGTCGATCAGCTGGTCAGCGGCCATGCGTGCGCAATTCTCTTCGGCCTCGCGCGTGGACGCGCCGATGTGCGGCATCGCCAGCACATCCGAACGCCCGAGCAACCCGGGCTCAGGGAAATCACACACATAGGTGCTCAACGCCCCGCCGTCGAGCGACGCGACCACGGCGGCAGTGTCCACCACCCCACCGCGGGCGAAGTTCAGCAGCACCGATCCGGGTTTGGCGTTTGAGAGTGCCTCGCTGTTGATCATGTCTTTGGTGGCGTCTATCGCCGGCACGTGCAGCGTGATGTAGTCCGAGCGCGCTATCAACGCGTTGATGTTCTCGGCTCGTTGCACACGGCTTTGCAGACGCCAGGCCGCCTCGACGGAGATTGCCGGGTCGTAGCCGATGACGTCCATGTCGAGTGCGAGCGCGGTGTCGGCGACCAGGGACCCGATGGCCCCGAGGCCGACCACACCGAGTGTCTTGCCGCGCAGCTCGCTGCCGGCAAACTGCTTCTTCTGCTTTTCGAGCAACGCGTTCATGGCCGTGGCATCGTCCATGTCGGCGAGGCTCTGGCTATACGCCAAGCCCGGCACAATTCCGCGCGAGGCGAGCAGCATCCCGGCGAGCACGAGCTCCTTGACCGAGTTGGCGTTCGCACCCGGGGTGTTGAAGACCACCACCCCTTTGGCGGTGTACTCGTCAACCGGAATATTGTTGACGCCAGCACCGGCGCGGGCGACAGCCATCAGCGATTCGGGCACGTCCATGCCGTGCAATTTCTGGCTTCTGAGCAACAGTGCGTCGGGTGACGTCTCGTCGTCGCCAACCGTGTATTTGGCCTCGTCAAAGCGAGCGAGCCCGACCTCGGAGATGGCGTTGTAGGTTTTGACCTTGAACATGGGAGTTCCTGGAGAGGGGTATTAG
>CALDHJ010000028.1 GCA_937941555.1 uncultured Granulosicoccaceae bacterium
ACTCTATGCGCGTTTGCGCCACGAGGCGCCGGTGGCCTACGTACCCGCTCTCAACAGCTATTTGGTAACGCGCTGGACAGACGTGCAAACCGTCACCAAATCACCGGAGCGCTTCACCGCGCACGCGCCCGATGCCCCGGTTGTCCGGGCCTTTGGCGATCCGGCGATCATTCACTGCGACGGCGACATCCACGGCCACCTGCGCGGCGGCATCGCACCACACTACCTGCCAGCGAAGGTGCGCGACTATATCGCCGCCCTGGTCGAACCGATTGCCGATGACGCCATCACCCAACTCACGGGCGCAACCGAAACCGACCTGCTCGCCCACTACTTCGAACCCATCTCGGTGCAGAGTCTGGCACGCTCCTTCGGCATCGACAGCGTCAGCACCGACACCCTGCGCGAGTGGTTCCACGGCCTCGCGTTGGGGGCAATCAATTTCGGTCGCGATCCGGAGCGGGCACGGCAGTGCCAAGACACTATCGACGCCATCAACCACACGCTCGACCCGGTCTTCGAGCGCCTTTATCAGACGCATGACGAATCCCCGCTCTCGCACCTGCTGCGCATCGGCATGCCCGAGGGCGCGCTGCGCGCCCGCGAGGAGGTCATGCCGACTGTCCTCGTGACCCTGCTCGGCGGTATGCAGGAACCCGGTCACGCAGCGGCCACCACACTCTATGCATTGCTTGCCGACCCACCACTGCTCGACGCCGTGCGCGCCGACAGATCGCTGTTGCCGCAGGCGATCGACGAGGGCCTGCGGTGGGTTGCACCGATCGGTACGCAAGTGCGCACAGCGGTTGAAGACACCGAGCTTGGCGGTGTCACACTCAAGGCCGGTAACACGGTGTCGGCCGTGATCGCATCGGCCTGCCACGACGAGAGCCGCTACACCGACCCGGCAACATTCGACCTCCACCGAAAAGACGGCGGCCACGCCGCGTTCGGCTTCGGCGCACACCTATGTGTTGGGAAGTGGTTTGCCAAGGCCCAGGTCGAGATCGCTTTGAACCGCTTGCTGGACCACTATCCGACCCTCACGCTCAACGGCGAGGTGCAGTTCAACGGGTGGGAATTTCGCGCGCCACAATCCTTGCCGGTGCGACTCTCGACGCCTGGCCACACAGGATGAGCCGTCGCTACAGTTGGCCGGATGGCCACTGGGGCTGGCCCATCGCGCTGACGCACAAACACGGCGTGCGCGCGGGCCACTTTGTCTTCACCGGAGGCCAGGCCGCACTGGATCAAGACGGCCGGGTGTTGCACCCGGACGATCTCGATCAACAGGTCGACTGCGTTGCGCACTACTTGTTGGCGATTCTGCACGACCTCGAGGTCGAGGCCGCCGATCTGGTTCGGCTGGTGGTGTATTTCGTCGGCGACGGTGACGACGAAGCGCGGATGCTGGGCCTGCTGCATGAAAAGCTCGGCCCAACGGTCTGCCCGGCCGTCAATACGATTCCGGTGCCGGCCTTGTGTTACCCCGGCATGCGCATCGAACTCGAAGGCGTCGCGCTTCGCACCGACACGGAAAATCCCCTCTCCCGTCGCAATATTCACCTAGACACCCTGCCCGCGCTGCCGGGGGGGTACGCCCACGCCGTCGTGTGCGGCGGTCTGGTCTTCACCAGCGACGTGTCAGCGATCACACCCGGGGGCGACGTCGCACACCCCGGTGACATCACACGCCAGACCGAGCGGATGATGCAACAGCTCAGCTGCGTGCTGGACGCCGCGGGGGCGGGCTTTGACGATTGCCTCAAGCTCAACACCTTTTATGTCGGTGACGGCACCGCAGACAACTGGGCAAAACCTGCACTGATACGACAAGCCTGTTTCACCGACCCGGGCCCTGCGGCAACCGGAATCACCCTGCCGGCGCTCGCTCACCCCGATCTGATGACCAAGATTGCCGCCACCGCCGTGTCGCGGCGAGACGCAAACGGCGTCGAGATTGCAGCGCCGCCCAGGCGGTTCAGTTGGCCGGATGGCCATTGGGACTGGACCACAACACTGCCCTACAAACACGGCAACCGACTGGACCGAAACACCGGCGGCCACCTCATTCACCTCGGTGGCCAGGTGTCACTCGACAGCGCGGCTCGCGTCATCGACCCCGACGACACCGTTGCGCAGACGCGGCGCGCACTCGCCTACATCGAAACCGTGCTTGCCGACCTCGGCGCCTCGATGGACGATGTCGTCAAGGTCACGACCTTCTACCGTGGAGACGCCTCCGCCGAGGCACTGCACGACAATCTCAACATCCGCTCACGCGCCTTCACGGAACCCGGACCCGCCACCAGTGGTATCCCGGTGCCGTGCCTTGTCTACGAGCACATGTGTATCGAGATCGAAGTGATCGCAGTACTCGACTGAGCAACGCAAGCAACCGTGAGATGTGCGAAACACTGTCGCGCCTGATGGCGATGCCATGCAGGCCCTCCCACAAAAGAACCAACCCGCACGGCCATCCCCACCGTGGGAGGGCCGTCCTTGCGAAGCAAGACGGCGCGATGCCGATGGGCGAAACACTATCGCGCCTGATGGCGATGCCATGCAGGCCCTCCCACAAAGGAACCAACTCGCCCGGCCATCCCCACTGCGGGAGGGACGTCCTTGCGAAGCAAGACGGCGCGATGCCGATGGGCAGACACTATCGCGCCTGATGGCCATGCCACGCAGGCCCTCCCACAAAAGTACCAACCCGCACGGCCATCCCCACTGTGGGAGGGACGTCCTTGCAAAGCAAGACGGCGCGATGCCGATAGGCAGACACTATCGCGCCTGATGGCGATGCCACGCAGGCGTCCCACAAAAGTACCAACCCGCCCAACCATCCCCACTGTGGGAGGGCCGTCCTTGCGAAGCAAGACGGCGCGAAGACCTGCCACGCGATCGAGCACTCAGCGTACGCGAGGCACTCCCATCATTTTTCGCATTCAAGTGCAGCTGCCATCGCCTGCGCACTGTACGAACCGAGCACAGTCGGCACAAGCGAACCGTTAAACCGCATCGCCACCACGTCGCGCCAATTGCCGGATGCGACGATCATCTCGACGCCGTCGCCGCAGTCGCGCAGCCCGCCTTCGATGTAATCCCACCCGATGCGGTGGTTGCTGTATCCCGCGTCAGACGCGACTTCACTCAGCGTGTCACCCACCAACCGCCAGACCCTCAGCGTCTTCGCAAGATGTGGCCGGTCGATGTAAGCGAATTCCACAGCACCGTCCCCGTCGAGATCGGCCGCACCGATCGGCGCGAGCCAGCGATGGGACGTGCCGATGTACGGCGTCGCCGCGAGCAGGCCATCGGCGGTGTAGAGCGCAAGCCGTGCCCCGAGACGGCTATCGCTCTCCACCACCATCGCAGCGCGCGTGCCATCGGCGTCGACTGTCACCACTCGCGGCGCCAGGTCTTCAAACACCCGTGACACAGGAAGGCGAATCACCACCTCGCGAGTGTCATCGCAGCTGGCACAGGCGCGAACCGTTATAAGAAGGCTGCCCCACTCGATGTCATCACCGAGCACGGCATGGGCGTAGCGTGTGGTCGGCTCGGCGTAGACGGCCGACACGAGCGTGTCGGCTGCCGACGCGTTGGGCACCCACAACGCCGTCGCCAGACCACACCACCAGAACACGCGATGAACCCGTCGTGAGAATTGATAACACCGCATAACCCGTACTGCCTCGAACGTGCGCAACTGGAAAAGACCGTCGAGTGTAGAAGCTCGCCAGTTGCCACGGTATCCGGTGAACCCCTGCAGATCAGTGTGCGAACCCCGGGACTCCCCCGCCAGGACGCTCTGCCATTCAAGTCTCTTGACTTCCCGCCGATCAATCTCCATTATTTTCAGTAATTACTGAAATTACGGAATATCATGGAATCCCTGGACGACGACACCCGCACGTTCATCCTCCATTTCGGGGAAATGGGCAGCCACTGGGGCATCAACCGCACGGTCGGGCAGGTCTACGCGCTGCTCTATCTGGCCGAGAACCCGCTGTGTGCCGACGATATTGTCGCGGCGCTGGGCGTCTCGCGCTCGAACGTGAGCATGAGCCTCAAAGAACTCCAGGCCTGGCGGTTGGTGAAGTTGCAGCACCTGAGTGGCGACCGCCGCGACTTCTTCTCGACCCCGGATGACGTTTGGGAGATCGCGCGAACCTTGATCGAGGAGCGCCGCAAACGTGAGCTCGACCCAACCCTCAGCGTCTTGCGTGACCTGATGCTGCGCAAGGATGAACAGGATGAGTCCCACAGCCAGCAACGTATCCGCGAGATGCATGACCTGCTCGAACAATCCGTGCGCTGGTCGGACGACCTGCTGCGCCTCAACCCGAGCACGCTCAAACAAGTGATCCGACTCGGCGACGGTGTCCGCAAGCTCGTCGATTTCGGCAACCGCAAGACCTGAATCCACACCCCGCTGGAGAACCC
>CALDHJ010000029.1 GCA_937941555.1 uncultured Granulosicoccaceae bacterium
CGGCACTCGCTGCCGCGTCCGACGCATTGCGACAAGCGCTGCGCCTGGAAGACGACACGGAATCCCTGCTGCAAAACGCACTGGTTGCGGACCCACCGCTGCTGGCACGCGACGGTGGTGTCATCGCACCCGGCTACGACGCCGAGCTCGATGAGCTGCGCCGCCTGCAGACTGACAGCAGTGGCTATCTGGATGAGCTCGAGGCGCGCGAACGCGCGAGCACTGGGGTCGCCCACCTCAAGGTCGGTTACAACCGTGTGCACGGGTACTTCATCGAGTTGCCGCGCAGCCAGGCGAGCGCCGCGCCTGCACACTACAGCCGCCGGCAGACACTGAAAAACGCCGAGCGCTACATCACCGAGGAACTCAAAGCCTGGGAAGACAAGGTGCTCTCCTCGAAAGACCGCGCACTCGCCCGCGAAAAAGTGTTGTACGAAAACCTGATCGATACCCTGATCGAGCGTCTATCTCGCTTGCAGGCTTTTGGCCAGGCGATTGCCGAAATCGACGTCCAGGCCACGCTGGCCGAGCGAGCAACTTCGCTGAACTGGTGCCGTCCGGACTTCAGCACGGAGCCCGGGCTTGCAATAGACGCCGGCCGACACCCGGTTGTCGAGCCGCTGCTGGACACGCCGTTTGTCGCCAACGACCTGCACCTCGATCAGGACCGGCGCATGCTGCTGATCACAGGCCCCAACATGGGCGGCAAATCGACCTACATGCGCCAGGTGGCGCTGATCGCCATCCTCGCGCACGCCGGGAGCTACGTGCCGGCCGCGCGCGCTGTCCTCGGGCCGCTCGATCGCGTGTTCACACGTATCGGTGCCTCTGACGACCTCGCCTCTGGCCGGTCGACCTTCATGGTCGAAATGACCGAAGCAGCCAACATCCTGCACAACGCCAACCACCAGAGCCTGGTGCTCATGGACGAAATCGGGCGTGGCACCAGCACCTACGACGGCCTGTCGCTCGCCTGGGCCTGCGCGGAACAGCTAGCGCGACACAACCGCGCCCTGACGCTCTTTGCCACCCACTACTTCGAGCTCACAGCGCTGCCAGCGCAGCAGAGTGCGGTGGAAAACGTGCACCTCGACGCCAGCGAATTCAACGGCGACATCGTCTTCATGCACCGTGTGAAGACCGGCCCGGCCAACAAGAGCTACGGCCTCCAGGTCGCCAAGCTCGCCGGTCTGCCAGCGCCGGTGGTGGCAGCAGCTGCAGCGAAGTTGCAGGAGCTCGAGAGCTCACCTTTCACAGCCGACGACCCCACTCAACCGGCTGCCTCGCCGACTCACCCACAGCTCGGGCTCTTCGCCCCGCCAGATGATGCCCCACTGCACGATTTCCTCGATGCGGTGCAACCGGACGAGGTGACGCCCCGGCAGGCACTCGCGCTCCTCTATGACCTGGTCGAGATGGCACGGTCTTGACGCGTCGTGATACCGTAGCGGGATGACCGCATTTTCTACCGTAGGACTGGTTGTCCGCCAACAGGACCATTCGGTTGCCGACACACTCAAGGACATTCACGCCTTGCTCGAGCGCAAAGGCTGCGTCACGCGATTCGAACACGGCACCGACGGCATGGTCGACGACGTGGAGACCGTTGGCTTCGACACGATTGGCGAGCAATGTGACCTCGCCATCGTCATCGGCGGCGACGGCACGCTGCTCTCCGCCGCGCGAGACCTCGTCGATTTCGATGTCCCGCTGGTTGGGGTCAACCGCGGACGCCTCGGCTTCCTGACCGACGTCCACCCGGACGAAAACCTGCTGCAACTCGCTGCCATCCTCGAGGGCGACTACGTCCCGGACGAGCGGCTCATGTTGCGCATGGATGTCGAGCGCGACGGCGAGGTGATGTCGACCGACTCCGCCTTCAACGACGTCGTCATTCGCAACACCCAAATGCTACGTATCGTCGACTTCGAAGTGTATATCGACGGCTCCTTCGTCAATCACCAGCGCGCCGACGGCATCATCGTCAGCACGCCGTCCGGGTCGACGGCCTACTCGCTCTCGAACGGCGGGCCCATCGTCAACCCGCAGCTGCAGGGCATCATCCTGCAACCGATCTGCCCGCACACCCTGAGCAGCCGGCCATTGGTGGTGCCGGAGGACTGCACTATCGAGATCGTGGTCTGCGATGATGGCGCACCCAACGCGCAGGCCGTGTGCGACGGACAGCTCTACCACCATGTGCAACGCGACGACATCGTGCGGGTGCGGCGCAAGCGGCGACACCTGACCCTGCTGCACCCGAGCGACTACGACTACTTCCAGATACTTCGAGCAAAATTGAACTGGCGCTGACACGCTCAGCCAGCACAAACCGGATACCCCGCCACAGGGGTGCACGGCGACGGACACGAGCATGCTAGAACACCTTCGCGTTAACGATTTCGCCATCATCGACAGCGTCGATATGGCGCTGACAGACGGTCTCACTGCCCTAACCGGCGAGACCGGCGCCGGGAAATCCATTCTGCTCGACGCCATCGGCCTGGTGCTCGGCGACCGCGCGGCACGCGGCAGCGTGCGCGATGGCGCGGACCGCGCCGAAATCGAGGCAACTTTTCACGTCTCGCCCGACAGCGACGCCGCAACATGGCTTGCCGAGCACGACCTCGACGACGACAACCTCTGCACCTTGCGCCGTGTTGTCAGCCGAGACGGTCGCTCACGCGCCTACATCAACGGCCGAAGTGCCACCACGCACACCTTGAGAGAACTCGGTGAAATGCTGGTGCACATTCACGGTCAGCACGAACACCAACACCTGACCCGCACCGAACGCCAGCGCGTCATCGTGGATTCGCGCGCCGGCATCATCGACGACCTCGCCACGCTCCGCACGCTGCACAAGGCCTGGCGCGAGGCAGACAGCGCGTTGCAAAACGCGCAAAGCGAACACGCGGCCCGCAGCGACCGACTCGACATGCTGACCTTTCAGGTGCAGGAGCTGCAAAATGTTCAGCTCGACGCCGCAGCCATCGAATCGCTCTTCAGCGAGCACACCCGACTGAGCAATGCCGAAAGTCTGGTCGCGTCGGCACAAGGGCTGCTCGACGTAAGTTTCGATGGCGAGCAATCCGCGCACGACCGGCTCAGCCTTGCGCACCGTCAAGCCCTGGCCCTGGCCGACACGGACACACAACTCGCCCAACTGCCCGAACTGATCAACAGCGCACTGATCAACCTCGACGAAGCGGTTGGCGTGGCGCGCAACTACCTCGCCGACCTCGACATGGACCCCGCTCGACTCGCTGCTGTCGAAGAACAGATGTCCCTGATCCACGGTCTCGCGCGCAAGCACCAGACGCAGGGCCCGGATCTGCCGGCTTTGCACGCGCAACTGGCGACAGAGCTCACGCAACTGCAAGCCGCCGCGCGTTCGCCTGCCGAACTCGAGACGGCCGCCACCGCGGCGCACGACGCCTATCTTGCGTGTGCTCGGCGGGTGAGTGCGGCGCGCTCAAAGGCGGCCAAGGCGCTGTCGGCGGATGTGACCGCCGAACTGCAGACACTTGGCATGGGCGGTGGGCAGTTTGTGGTCGAGGTCAATGAAGAGCCGGATCATGCTGGGGCACACGGCATTGATCGCATCGAATTGTTCGTCAGCGCCAATCCGGGCCAACAGCCAAAACCACTGGCAAAGGTTGCGTCGGGTGGAGAGCTCTCGCGCATCAGCCTCGCCATCCAGCTCATCGCCTCGCGCTATGCCGCCGTGCCCTCACTGATTTTCGATGAGGTAGACACCGGCATCGGCGGCGGCATCGCCGAGATTGTCGGACGACAACTGCGCGAGCTGGGCGAGCGCTGCCAGGTCATGTGCGTGACCCACCTGCCACAAGTTGCAAGCCAGGCACACCACCATATTGCAGTCAGCAAGTCGGTCAGGGACGGCCAGACACACACCGCACCCATTCCGTTGACGGGCAAGGCGCGAGTCGACGAGATTGCCCGCATGCTCGGCGGTGTCAAGATGACCCAAAAGGTGCGCTCGCACGCCAGAGAAATGTTGGGCGAAGCCTGACAAACGCTGGCCCTTGCGCCCCGGCGCGGCGTCATCTGCACGGAGCCTCGTGAACGGCATGTGCCGGAAATCCAGACCGCCTGTTCCGTCGCCACCGGGCCAGCTATCGGCAGGCCGGCGACACTGGGTGGTCGATTGCCACTGCGCTACACTTGCGAGCACTGATCCGACCGTGTCGACACGCGTCACTGGAGAGACCATGCGACCCCGCCGTTATGCCCTGCCCCTGATAGTCCTCTGCGTGCTGCTGCAGGGCTGTGCATCGTTCCTGTTACCCAAGGCGCACCGGCACCCGGTGCAGCAAGGCAACCTGATTGACGCCGAGCAGCGAAGCCAGGTTCGAGAGGGCATGAACCGCGAGCAGGTGCGATACCTCATCGGCGAGCCGACCATGGCCAACATCACCCAGCCTGACACCTGGCTCTACCTCTACAACAGCGGTGTCCTGCTGGAGCCTGGGATCAACCACCTGCTCGCGCTGACCTTCGACGACAGCGGCACACTCGTCGAGATCGATAACCGCTACGCGCCCGAGGCCGCACAACGCGCATTTCGCGAAGACACGCGCACCGATTTCGACTGACGCGCCAGGCCTTCGTCCAGACGCAACGGGCCAGCGCTCTCATTATCAAACGAGTCGGCCATCATGGCGGCAGCGAGCAGGCGTTCGCCAATCTGACGTCAATTAGCGCCTACACCATGCATATCCGCCCCACCGCAGGGCGATTTCGACCGAGTCATGCAACCTTGAGCGCTGTTCAGCGTCAGCTGTAGAGCGCCCGCGCACGCTGCACGAAGGCCTCGACCATCGCGCGGTTGACCTCGCGAAAGATCGGCCCTGCCGTCATACCCAACAGGCGGCTGCTGAACTCGAAATCCAGTTTCAGAGTGACCTTGCAGCCATCGGCCTCGGAGTCGAAGCGCCACTCCCCCTGCAGGGTCTTGAACGGTCCGCGCACGAGATCGATCCCGAGCCGATGGCTGGGCTCAAGGGTGTTCCGCGTGGTGAAGCTCTGACGCAGCGGCCCTTTGCTGACCGTGATCTCGGCCGTCTGGCTGGTCTCGGAACGGGACAGCAAAGTCGAGGCACTGCACCAGGGCAGAAATTCGCCATAGTGTTCGACCCCGGCGACGAGGTCATACATCTGTTGTGCGCTGAAAGGCACGCGCTTTGACTCAACCATTCTCTGCATCAAGACACACTGTCCACCGGGCTTGCTGGCAAAGTATGGCGCATGGGGCACACAACTGCGCTGTCTCACGCGCGTTGAGCACAGGGTCGGTACGGTATACTGGCTTGGATATGGCCAAGAAAAAGAAAGACGCAGCGCGTGGCAGTGCAACCATCGCACTCAACCGCAAAGCCAAATTCGATTACCAGATCGAGACGCGCTACGAAGCGGGCCTGTCCCTGCTCGGCTGGGAAGTCAAAAGCCTGCGCGCGGGTAAAGTGCAGCTCAACGAGAGCTATGTGTTCGTTCGCGACGGTGAAGCTTTCCTGATCGGCTGCCACATCTCTCCGATGACCTCGGCGTCAACGCATGTCGACACGTCACCCATGCGCTCACGCAAACTGCTGTTGCACCGCCGTGAACTCAACGCGTTGATCGGCTCGGTCGAACGCAAGGGCTACACGCTCGTCCCCATGGCGCTCTACTGGAAAGGCGGCCGAATCAAACTCGAAATCGGGCTCGGCAAGGGCAAGAAGACCCACGACAAACGGGCCACGGAAAAAGACCGCGACTGGCAACGCGACCGCCAGCGGGCGCTGCGCCGCGGTTGAGGTAATTGGTGCCTCAGTCGCGCTCGGCCATCAGCGTTTCCCAGCGCGAAACCCCGCCACACTCCTTCGACACCAGTTCCAGATAGCGCGCGTGCGCCTCCCGCTCGGCCGCGCTCGCGCGAACCACGTGGGTAACGTTGGCGGTGTCCAGCGTCAGTGCCGAGTCGGTCCCAGTTGCGAGCTCATCGGCTGCGAGTTCGAGGGCGCTTTGCCCTCCGGTCATCAGCAGGAAAACATCAGCCAGAATCTCGGAATCGAGCAGTGCGCCGTGCAGTTCGCGTCCGGAGTTGTCGACATCAAGGCGTTTGCACAAGGCATCGAGGCTGTTGCGCTGACCGGGGTACATGCGCCGCGCGAGCGCAAGCGTGTCGAGCACCGTACAGTGATCGCCTATGGGCGCACGGCCCAATCGATCGAGCTCTGCGTTGAGAAAACCGACATCGAAGGGCGCGTTGTGAATCACGAGTTCGGCGCCATCGACAAACTCGATGAACGCGTCGACGACCTCCTCGAAACGCGGTTTGTCGACCAGAAACTCATCCGTGATGCCGTGCACGGCCAGGGCGCCCGGATCCACTTCGCGGTCCGGTCGAAGGTATTCGTGGAAATGGCGCCCGGTCAGCCGTCGGTTGCTGACTTCGACCCCACCGATCTCGATCACACGGTGGCCGTTTGACGGGTCGAGACCCGTGGTTTCGGTGTCGAGCACGATCTGTCGCATGGTGTCAGTTCTCGAGTTCGTCGATGCCGCGGTTGGCCAGCTGATCAGCGCGTTCGTTGTCGGGGTGACCGGCGTGTCCCTTGACCCACTCCCACTGTACCGAATGCACGGCTGCAGCCGCATCGAGTGCTTGCCAGAGTTCGGCGTTTTTGACCGGTTTTTTCGCGGCTGTGCGCCAGCCGTTGCGTTTCCAGTTGGCGAGCCATTCGGTGATGCCCTTGCGCACATACTGAGAGTCAGTGGTCAGCACTACCTCGCACGGTCGCGTGAGGGCCTCGAGCGCTCGGATCGCCGCGGTCAGTTCCATGCGGTTGTTGGTGGTGTCGAATTCGCCACCGAACAGCTCCCGCTCCTGGCCACTGACCCGCAGGATTGCCCCCCAACCCCCTGGCCCGGGGTTGCCGCGGCAGGCGCCGTCCGTGTAAATCTCAACTGGGTCTGGCATGTCAGCTCTGGCACCGCGTGCACGCGAATTGGAGCGTGGCAGTATACCCGTCAAGCGGTGTGCGGACCTGTCTCGTCAGAGATCAGAGGGTCGGGTCTTCGCCGCGGCCGGTGCGCTCGCTGGAGTGGCGCGCGAACGCACCCGCCACAACCGTGCTGCGAGTGCGCTGGCGAGCGCGCAAGACCTGCGCCGGGTTCATCGGAATGGATTGCTTGCGCGCCAGCAACACGTACACCGGGGAGCAGTACTCGCGCACCGCTCGCGCGCCCCGGCGAAATCGCCCCCCGCTCGGCGGTGCACCCAGCACTGCTGCCGGCCCGACACCGACACGGGCTGTCACCTTGAAATCGAGTACAGAAAGCCAATCGGCGACGCGGCTTGGGCTGAAGAAGTGACCGCGCCACGGCATACCCCGGCGCCACCGCAGCAGTGCGCGGCGCGCACCCCAGGTGCTCCACAGGTTGAAACCGACCAGAACCAGAAAACCGTCGTCCGCCAGCACCCGGTTGGCCTCACGCAGCACCTGGTGTGGTGCATGGGCAAAATCCACAGTGTGTGGCAGGTACACCACCTGCAAGGAGCCGTCGGCAAAGGGCAGCTGGAGCGCATCGCCGATCACGTCCGCGCCCACCGACGCCCCACGGGCATCCAGTACCAGGCGCCGCAAGGTGGCTGTGTCATCGAGCAGTTGGCCATCGGTGCCGAGCGCGCCCACTTGCAGGGCACGGTGGCCAAACACGCGCGGCAAGTGGTCTGCGAGGCGCTGGCGGGCGTTGCGTAGTACCGCTTTGCCTACGGGTGCCTCGTACCATTGGGCCAGCTGCACATGCTGTCGCACCCAGTCGAGCCGATCTTCTGTCAGTTTTTCCATGAAAAAACTCCGCCAACCCACTGGAAACGCTGCAAGAAATGTCCCGTATGCTAGCCTTCTTGGTGGTTCGCAGCAAACCGCTTGAGCGGTACAGGGTCGCGCAGACCGACTGGTCCTTCAAGTGCGTTCCGCGACAACCACACAACAAGCCTGCTTTGCATTTTCGGGCGCCAGACGTGAACACCGTTGGACAGATCACAGCCATGATGAAACTGATACTGACAAACGAAGAAGGCGAAGCGAATGAGTTCGTGCTCGACCGGCCCATCACGGAGATCGGACGGCGCAGCGGCAACGACATTCAGCTGACCGGCCGCGAGGTCAGCGGCCTGCACGCCTTGATCGAGCAGGACGGCGATCGTTTTACGCTGGTCGACCGTGACAGCACGAACGGCACCTGGGTGGATGGCGCTCGAATCAGCCAGCCCACCACACTCAAGGCCAACAGCACTTTTCGCATCGGCAAGTTCAACTTGACGCTGCGTGAATCGGCGGCAACGCCGATGCCGGTACCCGCTCTGAGCACCGGCGACGACGAGCCCGATGACCAGCCGATGGTGGGCAGTCAGGTGGTGGAGCACAACGCCGGCTCCATGACCGCCGGTGGCGCGCAGATCATGATCAACTCCGGCATCAAGGCTGGAAGTACGATCGATATCGTCAAGGCCGTGACCACCGTGGGTCGCCCGGGCGTTCAGGTCGTTGCCATCAACCGGCAGGCCGACGGCTACTATGCGCTGCATGTCGAGACCTTGCAGTGCAACGACAAAGCCACGGTAAACGATCAGGAACTCGACGAATTGCCCGTCAAACTGCAACACGGTGATGCGCTGCGTGTGGCCGGCACTGATATCCGCTTCGAGTTCACCGCCGCCGGCTGAACCCGAACGACCTTCCCCCCGCACAATCGGTCGCGGGGTCGGAACGCCTCAACCCGGAAACACCCCGGTTGATAGATAGCGGTCGCCACGATCGCACACGATAGACCCGATCGTCGCGCCTTCCAGTTCGCCTGCCAGTTGCAGCGCGACGTGCATCGCACCGCCTGAAGAGATACCGGCGAATATCCCCTCCTCCGTCGCCAGGCGACGCGTCATGTTCTCCGCATCCGCCTGCGTCACTTCAACGATCCGATCAACGCGCTCGCGCTCGAAGAAATCCGGCAGGTAGGCTTCAGGCCAGGCCCGGATACCCGGAATCTGAGCGCCCTCACCGGGCTGCACACCGATGATCTGCACGTCGGGATTTTGCTCCTTGAGATACCGTGACAAACCCATGATCGTACCGGTGGTTCCCATGGTGCAGACCATGTGGGTCAACGTACCGTCCGTGTCGCGCCAGAGCTCGGGGCCGGTGCTGCGGTAATGGGCATCGGGGTTGTCCCGGTTGGCGAATTGATTCAACACGAGCCCCTCTCCCTTGGCCGCCATCGACAGAGCCAGATCGCGGGCGCCCTCCATACCCTGCTCCTGCGTGACGAGAATCAGGGTTGCGCCATAGGCTTTCATCAACTGCCTTCGCTCGAGAGACAGGTTGTCGGGCATGATCAGCACCATGCGGTAACCGAGTATGGTCGCGACCATGGCGAGCGCGATGCCGGTATTGCCACTAGTCGCTTCGATCAATGTGTCGCCCGGTTTGATCTCACCGCGCTCGGCCGCACGCTGGATCATGTTCAGCGCCGGCCGATCCTTGACCGATCCCGCCGGGTTGTCACCCTCGAGCTTGGCCAGCACGGTATTGCCGCGGCTGCTGTTCGCAAGGCGTTGCAGAGCGACCAGACGGGTGTTGCCCACGCGCTGATCAAGGGTCGGGTAGCGATTCATTTCACAGTCTCCAGCCATTCACCAACACGCTGCACGAAGGGGTGCTCTCCGGCAAGCGGTTGGTAGGGATTCAGGCGCGCCGCGTCCGGGTATTGGCGCAACCAGGTAAATTGCCGCTTGGCCAACTGACGCGTCGCGGCAATGGCGCGCGCACGAAATTCGGCGAAGTCACAGTCGCCGTCGAGGTGTTGCCACGCTTGTCGGTAGCCCACGCTGCGCATCGACGGCAGCTCGGCGTGCATGCGCTCGTCGTCCCGAAGCGCCGCAACCTCGTCGAGAAAACCGGCGCCCAACATCGCATCAAATCGGGTCTCGATCAATTGGTGCAAGGCCGTACGCGGCTCGGGCCAGAGTGTCAGTTCCAGCGGACGAATGGGAATCAACGGCACCGCCGGCGATTGCTGCCAATCGCTCAACGAGCGCCCTGATCCGTGCCACACTTCGAGGCCCCGCAACGTGCGTTGCCGGTCGTTGGCGGCCAATCTGGCATTGAGTGCCGGATCGACCTGCGCCAACTCCCGGCGCAGTGCGTCGAGCCCCTCGGACTCCAGGCGAGAAGCCAACGCAGACCGAATGGACGGGTCTGCGGCGGGCAACGCGTTGAGTCCGTTGAGCAGTGCTCGGAAATACAACATGGTCCCACCGACCAACACCGGCACACGGCCGGCTGCCGCGCTGTCGCGAATGGCACACGCCGCCTCAGTGCAAAAATCCGAGACCGAAAACGGTTGCCAAGCATCGGCTACATCCACCAGCCGATGCGGCCACTGTGCGAGCGTCTCGGAATCGGGCTTGGCGGTGCCGATATCGAGCCCGCGGTAAACCAGCGCCGAGTCCACGCTGATGATGTCGCACCCGAACTGGCGCGACAGCTCGATGGCCAGATCGGTTTTTCCGGATGCAGTCGGACCGTACAGGCAGATGGCGGGGATCGGATCGGAGGGGATGTTCATTGCCCGCGCAAGAACAACGCGTCGAGCGACCGCATGTCGAGCCGAACCCAGGTCGGTCTGCCATGGTTGCACTGGCCACTGTTCGGCGTCGTTTCCATGTCGCGCAGCAACGCGTTCATTTCATCGCGGGTCAGCTGTCGATTGGCCCGCACAGAACCGTGGCAGGCCATACTGCTGAGCACCGCGTCGCTGTCCGCCTGGAGCCGCTGACTGCCGCCGGTGGTGTTGAGATCGGCGATCACATCCCGCACCAGTGCGGCAGCGTCGACGCGGCGCAGCAATACCGGCACCTCGCGCACTGTGACGTGTTGTGGCCCGCTGCGGTCAACGCCGAGCCCGTAACGACTGAAATCGGAACTGTGCGCTTCGGCGAGATCGGCTTCCTGTTCACTCAGTGCAACCGTCACCGGCACCAACAACGGCTGACTGCGAACCCCCTGTTCGGCGTATTGCTGTTTCAAGCGCTCGTAGGTGATGCGCTCGTGTGCGGCGTGCATATCAACCAGTACCACCCCGTCCGCGGCCTCGGCCAGAATGAAAACCCCGTGAATCTGTGCCAGTGCCAGGCCCAGTGCAGGCACCTCGCCTGGCGGCTGCCCAAGCGGGCCATCGGCAAGCAGCGTTGCGTAGTCACCGCGCACGTCCGAAATCCGAGATCCGTTCGTCACCTCCGCCGAGGACAACCCGATAGTCGCTTGCAGCGGTGTCCGTTCGCCTCGTCCCGCAGCGCTGTTGTCAAACGGGCGATCACCTTGCCAGCTGCCCGCTGACACCGTGGTATTCGAGGGTATCGACGGCGAATTTTCAATTGTGTCATCACCCGGACGCACCGCCTGAATGGCTGCCGCGAGCGTGCGGTATACCGCGTCGTAGACACGGCGCGACTCACGGAAACGTACCTCGGTCTTGGCCGGGTGAACGTTCACATCTACCAGCTCATTGTCGAGTGTCAGGAACAACACGAAGGCCGGGTGCCGCCCGTGGTAGAGCACGTCCGAATAGGCGCGCTTGACCGCGTGCGCAATCAGCCGGTCGCGAACGAGGCGCCCGTTGACGTAGAAATACTGCATGTCCGCCTGGCTGCGCGAGAAGGTCGGCTGGGCCAGCCAGCCGCTGATTGCCATGCCGTCAACGTGGTGGTCGACCGCGAAGGCGTTCTCGGCAAATCCGGCTCCGAGTACGTCGCGCATCCGGTTAGCGCTAAGACCGTCCGGAGCCGGTTTCCAGCTGAAGACTGCTTTGCGGTTGTGGTGCAGCTCAAAGGCCACGTTGCCATGCGCCAGAGCAAGGCGCTTGACGACCTGTTGAACATGGTCGAATTCCGTGCGTTCGGCGCGCAGGAACTTTCGCCGCGCCGGCAGGTTGAAAAACAGATCGACGACTTCAACCGTCGTGCCAACCGCATGCGACGCAGGGCGCGGCGGTGTCGGCGCGCCGTCGAGATCGCATTCGACTT
>CALDHJ010000030.1 GCA_937941555.1 uncultured Granulosicoccaceae bacterium
GCTCGAACCACAACGACATTCTCGCCCGATTTTTCGAATCCGGCGACATGGTCGCAGAGGCGGTCAGGCCCAGCCTGTCACCCAGCATGGACATTCAGGTGTCGAGCAATTTCGAGCGCCTGCTGTTTGAGGCCTCCGGCCGAGATGCGGAGTTTGTGCGCCGTGCAATGGCGGCTTTTGGGGAGAATGGGGCCTACTCGCTCGATACCGAGTCGATGGAGCGCGTGAACGCGCTGTTCAGCGGGGCACGCCTGAGCGACGATGAAACCCTGAATGAAATGGCATCGCTGTTCGCCAACACGGGGTACCTCATTGACCCACACTCGGCCATTGGTGTGTCGGCAGCGCGACAGTGTCAGCGACCGACGCACACGCCGATGGTGGCCTTGGCAACCGCGCACATCGCCAAGTTCCCGGATGCCGTTCAACGCGCAACCGCGCAACCGGCCGTATTGCCCACCCGCGCAGCGCACATCCTGGATGCGACAGAAAAGGTGGAATCGGTGACGGCTGATCTCGCCGCGGTTCAGGCCCATATCCGGGCGATGCAATCGCGCTAGGCCTGGAGCGCGGCGCTGTCGCCGTGTCTAGCATGTACGTGCTACAACGACCTGGTGGCGAGTCCCGCGCGTCCGCCCGACATCGCACCGCGTGATAAAATGCTAGAGAAATTCGCGGTTGCTTCCACCGGGAGCGCCCGTCCAATCCTGTGCGGCGACACTGCGTTCGCCGCTGGCACTCTCTGGAGAATCCGCCAATGCCCATCAAAGTCGGCACCGATGCGTCCCGCTCTCGACGCGAATTGACCGTTGGCAGCAAAACGTACGCGTACTATTCGATTGCGGCGGCATCCGAGGCGGGGCACGGCGACTTTTCTCGGCTGCCGGCAGCGCTCAAAGTCGTGTTGGAAAATCTGTTGCGGTATGAAGACGACGTGACCGTCAACCGCGACGACATCCGGGCCTTCGCCGACTGGGCAGCACAGGGTGGCAAGAGCAGCAACGAAATTGCGTACCGACCCGCGCGCGTGTTGATGCAGGATTTCACCGGTGTCCCCGCGGTCGTCGATCTCGCAGCCATGCGCGATGCCGTCGTGGCCCTCGGCGGCAACCCGGAGCAGATCAACCCCCTCACACCGGTCGACCTCGTGATCGATCACTCGGTGATGGTCGATGAATTCGGTAACCCCCGCGCGTTTCAGGCCAACGTTGAGCGTGAGTACGAGCGAAATGGCGAACGTTACGCCTTCCTGAAATGGGGTCAGGGTGCGTTCGACAACTTCCGTGTTGTGCCACCGGGCACCGGCATCTGTCACCAAGTCAACCTCGAGTACCTCGGGCAGACCGTCTGGACCGACACCGATCAGAACGGGGTCGAAGTCGCCTACCCCGACACCCTGGTCGGTACCGACTCGCATACGACGATGGTCAACGGTCTCGCGATCCTCGGTTGGGGCGTCGGTGGCATCGAGGCTGAGGCTGCGATGTTGGGGCAGCCGGTGTCGATGCTGATTCCCGAGGTCATCGGTTTCCGGCTAACAGGCAAAATGATCGAGGGTGTGACCGCGACGGACCTGGTGTTGCGTGTTGTTGAGATGCTTCGAGAGCGGGGTGTTGTTGGTAAATTCGTCGAATTCTACGGTGAGGGCCTCGACCACCTGCCGTTGGCAGATCGGGCGACAATTGCAAACATGGCCCCGGAATACGGTGCGACCTGTGGCTTCTTCCCGGTTGACGGCGAATCGCTCCGGTACCTGCGCGTATCCGGGCGCGATGAAGAGCGTATTGCCCTGGTCGAAGCCTACGCCAAGGCAAACGGTCTGTGGCGCGACGCCGACTACGATCCAATCTACACCGATACTCTGCAGCTCGATATGGGTGAAGTGGTGCCGGCCATATCCGGGCCGAAGCGCCCGCAGGATCGCATTGATCTCGCAGACGCTGCATCGACATTCGTGTCCCACATGGCAAGCGAGTTCAAGCGTCCACTCGACAAGGAAGTGCCCGTCGATGGCAAGGACTACAGCCTGAGCTCCGGCAAAGTGGTGATTGCGGCGATCACGTCCTGCACCAATACATCCAACCCCTACGTGATGGTGGCGGCCGGTTTGGTCGCTCGCAAGGCACGTGCCTTGGGACTGACCCGCAAAGACTGGGTCAAGACAAGCCTGGCTCCTGGATCGCAGGTGGTGTCCGAATACCTTGAGCGTGCCGGTTTGCAAGAGGACCTCGACGCGCTGGGCTTCAATCTAGTGGGCTACGGCTGCACGACCTGTATCGGAAACTCTGGCCCTTTGCCCGCTGAAATCAGCAAGGCGATCAACGAAGGTGACCTGGTGGCGGCTGCGGTGTTGTCGGGTAACCGAAATTTTGAAGGACGTGTCAACCCGGATGTGCGAGCCAACTACCTCGCCAGTCCGCCGCTGTGCGTGGCTTATGCGATTGCAGGTGACATGAACATCGACTTCAACGGTGTCATTGCGCAAACGCCAGACGGCCAGGATGTCAGTCTCAAGGATCTCTGGCCGAGTGCACAGGAAGTCGCGGAAATTGTTGAGAAGACAGTGACGCGGGATGCGTTTCAGGCGAAGTATGCGGACGTGTTCAAGGGGGATGATAACTGGCGATCAGTCGATGGCGGCACGGGCATGACCTACAGCTGGCCCTCGGCATCGACCTACGTGCAAAACCCGCCGTATTTTCAGGGCATGACGGCAGACGCAGGTGTAATCGAAGACATCAGTGGTGCGCGGGTGCTGGCTGTGCTGGCCGACTCCGTGACAACCGACCACATCTCGCCTGCGGGCAGCTTCAAGCCAGAGCACCCGGCAGGCCAGTACCTGCTCGATCACCAGGTGCCGCACCGCGAGTTCAATTCGTACGGGTCTCGGCGTGGCAATCACGAAGTGATGATGCGAGGCACCTTCGCCAATATCCGCATCAAGAACGAAATGCTTGACGGTGTGGAAGGCGGTTACACCAAAGGGCCGGATGGGACTCAGATGTCGATCTACGACGCGGCGATGGCCCATGTTGGCAATGGCACACCACTGGTAGTCGTCGCCGGAAAAGAGTACGGCACCGGATCATCGCGAGACTGGGCTGCCAAGGGCACGGCCTTGCTGGGTGTCAGGGCTGTCATAGCAGAGAGCTTCGAGCGCATTCACCGATCCAACCTGGTTGGCATGGGCGTGGTGCCTCTGGAGTTTACTGACGGAGAGACGCGCCAGTCACTTGGGCTTGTCGGCGACGAGACGATCGACGTCAGTGGGCTCAGCGGAGACCTGTCGCCTCGGGACCGGGTCAAGGCAACCATCACCTACGCAGACGGTTCCACGCGCGAGACTGCGCTCTTGTGTCGCATCGATACCGAAGTGGAAATCGACTATGTGAAGAACGGCGGTGTGTTGCACTACGTCTTGCGCAATCTCGCTGGCGCGGCCTGATAACGCTCGGCTGTCATCGGACACCAATCTGTTTCGGCTCAGGCTTTTTACGTATCTGTCGCATAGCTGAAATGGGGCAGGATTGGCGTTGCCATCCTCTCGCATCGATTGGCGACACGCGGTATCGTTAGCACTCGAGCTGGCGAGTGCTGGCGTTGGGTAACCGGGCCTGCGGGCCGTGCGAATCAGAGGGTGGGATGGGCAGAGTGCGGGAAGTGGTGTGTGGTGTGATCGGCGTTGCGCTGCTCGGTTCGATGTCGATTGCCCACGCCGATTGGCGTGTGTTTTCCGACGCAGCCGGAGCTGCCTCGATCCGGTCACTTGACACGACGCTGTCTGTCGGACTGGTTCTCGATTGCACACGCGACGTTACCCTGGTCACGCAGGATGCGTTTCCACCGGGAAATTCCGGTTTGTCCGGCACCTATGACAATGGACTGAAATTCGTGGTCGAGGCACGCGTGCCGCAACAGGAACCGCATACGGTGTCCTTGGCACGGTCCGATCAGCGAGACGCGTTCATCCGCGGCTTGACCAACCGACACCACTTGACACTGGTTGACCCGAACGGGCGCTCACACACCTTCGAGCTGGCGGGATTTGGTGCGCTGTGGCGCGCCACGTGCTCGAGCACCGGCTGAAAAGCCAACGAAAGTCGGGTCAGCCTCTGAGTGGGATATACAGCTCGGTCAGCAATTCGTGGCGCGGTGTGTGGGCGGGATCGTTTACGTAAATTTCAATACCGACTGACGCCTTGTGCGGCTTTCGTTTGTGGTGCCGCACCCAACCCATGGCGGTGGCCCAGCTGTTCCCCAAGTGCTCGTAAGCGCCCGTGTGGTCGAAGCGCGCACAGTGGAAGGCCGCCCGGGTGCCAACCTGATAGGTCGCGACCTCGCGTCGCGGTGTGTCTTCTATCGGGATGCCGATCAACATGCGATGCCGATCGTTTTTCAGATCGGCGAGGCGGTAGTCGCAAAACGGCTGGCCCGCAATGCCGAGTTTTTCTGCGTCGATCAGCGCGGCCATGGCGGTGTAGTGCGTTTCCATCGCCGCGGGGATGTCGCTCATTAAAAGTTCGACTTCGACGCCCAGGTACGTTAGTTCCGGCAGCGTCTGTTCGCCCTTGAAGTCGACGCGGCTGGCGACAGAGTCCGTCTCGGCAAGCTCCTTGAGCATGCGCAGTCCGCGCTCATAGTCCATGCCGACGTATCGCTTGATGTTCGGAATCATGAAAAACAGGAAAAACGGCATGCTGGAATGCATGTGCCAGGTCACTTTACAGCGTGACTCACCAAGCGATTCGAATTCGAACCGGACATCCGCCTGGCTCTTGAAGGGTTTGACGAACTGCAGGTCGCAGTCGAGTCGACCGTCCGTTGCGTCGACGAGGGTTATCTTTCCGGAACCGATGCGCTCGCCGTTCCAGCTGTAGCCGCTACCGACCGCGGCAGTGTCGCCAAAATACGCAAGTTGGCATTCTGGCTCCTGGACTGTCCAGGGGCTCCAGTCGGGCCACCGCCTGAAATCCGTGATCAGGGCCCTGGCGGTCTCGATCGGTGCGTCGATCTGCGTTGATCGTTTGAGGTCGTATTTAGGCATGGGAAGGATCCTCGCGTTTGACACACCGGGTCGTATTCGCCTGCAACGCGGTGCCTGATCGACACCGGCTCCCGGTTCGGTCGTGTGGGTGCGATTCAGAGTTGTACAACGGCGTCCCCCCGGAGGACGATATGCCCATCACCGTTGAGACATCACAAACCCGAATCTAACGCCCGCGCTGTCTCGGGTCCAGTGCGTCGCGCAATCCGTCGCCCAGGTAATTCACCGACAGCACGGTCAGCGATATCGCAAGTCCGGGCCAGATAACGCGTTCGGGCGAGAGCGTGATGAACGCTGTTGCATCATTCAACAGCCGTCCCCAGGTCGGGAAGTCGGACGGGAATCCGAGTCCGAGAAAGCTCAGAGCCGACTCGGTGATGATGGCGTTTGCAATACCGAGCGTGGCCGACACCATGATCGGACTCAGAATATTGGGCATGACGTGGCGCGTGATGATACGCGAGGACTTGGTTCCGACGCTCTTTGCGGCCTGTACGAACTCACGTTCCTTGATGGCAAGCACGTCACCGCGCACGATGCGCGCTGTCTGCATCCAACTGGTGATGCCGATGACGAACACAATCAGCATGAAGATACCTGCCTCGGGCCCGAATGCAGATCG
>CALDHJ010000031.1 GCA_937941555.1 uncultured Granulosicoccaceae bacterium
CGCAGCAGGGCGAGCAGATCGCGCGCCTCCGGGCTCTGCCCCACGCTCTCAGGTGATCGCACGGCGCTACCAACCCCCCGTTCGGCAAGGGCGCTGCGCACCGATTCGGCTTCGGCGTGGGTCCGCACCAGGACGGCGATATCTGCCGCACGCAAGGGAACATCCGCAAGCGACGCCTCGCCGTCACCGAGCAACCAGACCACCCGCCGCGCACAGGCCAACGCGAGTGCCGCCCGGGACTCACCAATGGCGGGCCACTTGTCCCCCACGCCGCCAACGAGCTCGAATTGCAACGGGGGTGCAGCCACGTTGGCCAGCTGCAACGCAGAGACATCCGCCCGCCCGGCCGCGCTCACGGCCTGGTACTGGATGTCGACGTCGCCAAACGGTGCGCTGCTGTCCGCATAGAGTGTGTTGATGGCGTTGATCAGCCGCGTTGCCGATCGCCAGTTCACGGTCAGATGGTGTTGCCCATCGGTGTTCTCGCGGGCACGCAGATAGACATCGATGTCGGCGCCGCGAAAACGGTATATCGATTGTTTGGGGTCGCCAATCAGGTAGAGCGCCCCGAAGGCGTCACTCTCTTCACGCGGGTACAGTCGATCGAAAATGCCGTTCTGGATGCGATCGGTATCCTGAAATTCATCAATCAGGGCAAAGGGGTACCGCGCGCGCAGCGTTGCGGCCAGGGCGGCACCCGACTCGCCGTGCAGCGCGCGGTGCACGTGGGTCAGCAGATCATCGAAGGTGCGCTCGCGCGCGCTGCGCTTGCGCCGCAACACGTCGCCGGCAATCGCCGTCTGCGCGTCGTGTTGTAGGCGCATGAGCCACAGTTGCTGTGCCCGCGCGACCGCCTGACACAGAGTATCGATGTCATCACCAAGCGGGTGTTGTGGCGGCTCGTGCTTGCGCAAGGCTGCACTGCTGACCTGCGCGTTGCCGAGCAGCGCGAGATTGCGATCCAGCGCGCGAGGCGGCTCGCCCGCGTCCACAACCTGCGCTGCCACCTGCTGCGCCGCATCGAGGTTTCCATCTGTGTAACGGTCTTTGGCGCTGCTGATGCGTTTGGCCGCGGCGGCTTCGCGCAAGGTCTCAAGCCAGCTGTCGCCGCTGCGCAACCACGCCGTGCAGAATGCCGAGTAGGCCGTCTCACAGGCCTCTCTGGCGGCGGCGACATCGGCGTCGCCAACTTCCGGGACAATCCGCGCATCCGGGTCGGTCAGGACGCGTCCCAACCGCGCTGCGAGCGCCGCCGGACTGCGCCACGCGGCGGGAATCGACTCGACTTCCGCGCGCGCCATGGGGGTGATCGATTGCCGCCACCAGGCCTCGGTTGCGAGTCGCACAGTCGCGACGTCATCGGCTTGCAGGGCGGCGTCGAACAGCTCACCGCTCTCGAACGCGAGTTCGCGCAGTACGCGTTCGCAGAAACCGTGGATAGTGAAGATCGCCGCCTGATCCATGCATTGGTAGGCAAGCTCGAGTCGCGCACGCGTCTCGGCTCGCTCCGCGTGCGGCGCGAGGATCGCGTCGAGGCTCGGGTCGGGATCGGCTGTGCCGTCGAGCACATCGAGCGCCTTCTTGACGCGATCGCGGATGCGCGCACGCAATTCCTCAGTCGCGGCATTGGTGAAGGTCACGACCAACACCTGCTCCACCGTGCACGGCGTGTCGTCTCTTGGATCGATCAGCAACCGCAAGACAAGGTTGGCGAGTGTGAAGGTCTTTCCGGTACCGGCGCTCGCCTCGATCAGGTGGACACCGCTCAGCGGTAGGGTTGCCGCATCGAGTGGCGCGCTCACGATGTCACCTCGACACCTGCGAGCAATCGCGTTGCCCAGTGATGTACGTCATCTCGCTCGAGGACCTGATCACGGTCGGGATAGAGCATCGCGATCGCTTCGTTTGTCGACTCCCCGGGCGGCGCGAACCGACCGCTGCCGGCCCACACCGTGTCCGCCTTGCCCTTCAACACCTTCGCCAATACCGGGCTGGTGTCGGCAAAAAACGGCAGGGCTGCACTGTGTCCCTGCACCCAGCCCTCGACCCACGGCAGCAGCCGCTCGCGGGCCGTGTCGGCGTCGATCGTGTTCAGGGTCATCGCTTTGTCGAGCCCGACGAACACGGACTGTCCGGTTACCAGCCCGGACGCAGCGCCCACGAGGTGGGCGAGCACTAATGCAGTGAGATCGCGCCCTTTGGCCCGTGTCGCACGGGCATGCAATACACCCGACTCGCCATCCGGCCACTGCACTCGCCGCGTGAGCTGACCGGTGAGTTGCCCGGGTTGCAGATCGAGGGCAATCTCGGCGACGTCCAGCGTCTGCGCCCCCAGGGACGCGATGCGTTCGGCGACGGTACGCGCTTCGGCATTAACCACATCAAAAGCGATCTCACCCGCCACGCCGTGCGGCAACACGCCAGCGCGCTGCAGATGGGTGTAGCGCGCATGGTCGTCGTGGTCGCTTGCGTGGCTGTGGCTCGCGATCAAGGCGTCGCGCAATCCGTAGCGGGCCAGCGCATCAAGTTCGAAGGGTTCGGCATCCTCGGGCTCGGGCTCTTCGCCCCACAAAGCCAGCCCCAGCACTCGCGTGCAGTACCAGGCCGAGGGATTGCGCCAGAACCTCGCGAGCTCGGCGAACGGGATGCCCCCTTTCTCGGTTATCGGCTGGCCTGTCTCGCACAGTGACGCAGCCGGTGGCACGGTGTCGGGCGGTTCCCACTCACTCGCATAGGATTGCAAGTCCGGAGAAACTACGGAATACAGGCGGTGAGAGAAGGGTTGCAGCGGGTGCAGAACGACGCGAGCCGCCACACTGCGATGGCGCTGGGCGAGGTAGTCACGGAATTCTGCAAGCAACACGGAGGGTTCACGCGCGGCGTTGTCACTCGGGTTGCGATAGAGCCACGACAGATAGAGCGCGTCGCGCGCAGAGAGGATCGCCTCGAGAAACAGGTAGCGATCATCATCGCGCACCGAGCGGTCGCCCTGCTCCGGGTATCGGGCAATCAGATCGAATCCGAAGCCGGGTCGCTGGCGCGGAAAATCCCCGTCGTTGAGGCCGAGCAGGCAGACGACGCGAAAGGGAACGGAGCGCAATGGCACCATCGAGCTGAAGGTTACCCGCCCGGTCAGGTAACGGTGGTTCTTCTGCGTCGCACTGGCCAGGGTGTCGGTGAGCATTTCCCGAAAGCTCGCGTGGCTCACCGCTGCGACATGGCCGGCACGTTCCGCGTCGGATTCGAGGCCGGCGATCAACTCGCGCAATTGCGCCAGCGCATCGGCCTCGTTGTCGTCGGGCAGCAGCACCCGGTCGATCAGCACGTTGATCGCATCGACCCAGGCGCGCACCGGCCGCGGCGATGTCAGCTGCTGTTTGAGGTCATTGAGCGCCTGCAAAAACACCAACACGCGGCTGAGCGCGTCGAATTGTTCGCTCTCGACATGGGGCCACGGCAGGCACTCACCGACCGCTTCGGCATCGAGCGGCATCGCACGGCCAAGCAAGACGCGGCGCAAGCCGAAATCCCAACTGTGGGCGGCCGCCTCGGGCGCTTCGAACAGCCCTGCAGCCTCTCCGCTCAGGGTGCGCCGAATGCCGGTTTCGCTCAGCCACAACCGCAGAGTTGCGAGGGTCGAGTCATCGAATCCGAAGCGACGCGCAACAGTGGGTTCAGCCGCTAGCGACAAAACCTGCGACGCCTCGAATTCGAAGCCCGGCAGGTCGATCAGGCGCTGCACCAGCGCCACAACCGACGCCGCGTGCGACAATGATTGGTCGGCCACCGACCAGGGTATGCGCCGGTTTTGGCCGGTTTCTTCACCGTCTGCAAATGCACCCACGCTGCCGAACACGGCCTCGATAACGGGCGCATAGGCATTGATGTCAGGCACCATCACCAATACATCGGCGGGCTCGAGTGTGTCGTCGCTGTTGAACCGGCCCACCAGGTGATCGTGCAGGGCTTGTAATTCACGCAGCACACTGTAGCTGCCGTGAATCTGGATACTCGTGTCCTCCACGGCCTCCCCGTCTGCCGAGTTATCGCCCACAGCATCGAAGGGTGACAAGAGATCACGCTGCACGGTCGCGAGCAAACTCGCGCTCTCGGACGGCAGGTAGAACTGCTCGTCGTGTACCCAATCGCTGCGCTCACCCAGCAATTGCAGCAGTGTCCGGCCACTTCCCCCGAGCGACGCGAGCAAGGGGTTACCGTTCTCGTCATCGGCAAGCGGCTCGGCGGCACCGCCGAGCTTGAGTCGCTCACGCGCGGCCCGGCGCATGTCCACAAGATCGGCCCAGTAGTCGACCGCCGGGTTCAGAAAATACAGCGACACCCGCTCGTGCTCAGGCACCTTGTCACGGCCAAGCTTGGCAAGGCGCACCAACACATCCAGCGTACTCGGGGGCAAGAGCCCGACGTTAAAGACGTGCAGGTGTTCCGGCAGCCGGTCTGTGCGCAAATCGCCGCGATCCGCCGCCTCGCAGAAGCGCCGCCAGAGAGTCGCGCGGTGCGGCTCGCGCACGTCGGCGGTCAAAGCGCGCCAGAGGGCCGGCTGCCAGGCTTGTGTTTGTGCGTCTGGCGGCAAGGTGTCATTGCCCCGCTCCCAATCGAGCAGCCGCTGCGGTCGGTAGACGAGGTACTGATCGAATACGTCGGCGATGCGCGACGCAAGCTGCACACGTTTGGTGTCGGCGAGCTCGGCGTCGTCTGCTTGCAGGTAGTGGCGCAGCGGTTGCCAGAGGCTGTCGGATTCGTGCTCGAGCTCGGCCAACAACCCCATGAGCCGCAGCTGCAGAACCCGCTTGTCGAACTGTGACTGTTCGGGAACATCATCGAGGCAATCGCGGTATAGCTGCCAGACAAATGTCGCCGGCAGGTGGTATTCGATGTTGGCAGCGATCGACTCGCGGTCGGCGATCTGCAGATTGAGCCACCGCCCGATACCCGGATTGGCAACCAGCACGGTTTCCGGCGCGATCGGGTCAGACAGCGGCTGGGCCTCACGCAGCGTACACAGCAGGACGAACAGCGCTTCGAGGCGGTTGCTGTGGTAAACGTGAAGCATGGCGTTCAGGCTGCGGGGATCGCCCCAGATTAACACGCGGCCGCATCCACTCCGGGCCTGTAGCGTGTCACTGCCCCGTTTGGTTCAGTCGCGCGCGGGCAGGAGCGGGTACACCACCACCGCCATGACCACCATCGCAGCGCCCGCCCACTGCACGCCGACCAACAGCTCGCCCAGAACCAGCGCCGCGAGCCACAGCGTAACGACCGGTTCGAGGTTCATCAGGGTCGCGGCACCGCTCGCGCCGATGTGCTGCACCGCGGCGAACATGGCGACGTAGGCGATGCTGAACCCCACCACGACCACGGCGAGCGTTTGCAGGGCCTGCCCGGTCACCGGCACCGACAGGCTGTCGGTCGTCAGGACCAGCGTGACCACCAATACCAGCGCTACAACGGCCATGTGCAGCGCCAACAACAGGCTGTTGAGGTGGGTCAGGTACCGCCCGGTCCAGGCAAAGGACAACCCGACCCCGAGCGCCGCAAGCCCGGCAAACACCAGGCCGATCGGGTCTAGCGCCGCTTGCTCACCGCCGAGCGCCAGCAGCAACCCGGCAAACGCGAGCACCATGAGCCCGAGTCGCCGCCAATCTGGCACGCGACGCGCCATGACGGACTCCACCGTGAGGGTGACGAAGGGAAAGAGATAGAGAATCAGCACCACCAGACTCACCGGCAGACGCCCGAAGGCGAGCACAAGCGATCCACCGCCCACGGCGTAACAGGCACCCGTGGTCCAGACATTCAGCGCATCTCGCCGTGGCAGCCGCACCGCGCCGCCACGCCAGCGCAACACCAGATAGACCAGCGGCAGAAAGGCGAGATAGCGCAATAACAACAGCGATTCACCGTTGCCACCATCACGGTAGAACTGCCCGGACCACACGTTGGACACGCTGATGAATACCGCCGCCAGCAGGGCGAGGCCGATGCCGGTCAATCGACTGGACAAACGCAACATCAGGGGTTCCGAGACAGGTGGGCGGACCCGAGTCTACGCTCACTGGTCGCGCAGGCAGAAGCACCACGGAAGCGGCCGGTCTGCGGCCAGCCACTTCCACAGGCAAGCACGCGCATTCAGCGCTATGCTGCAGGCCCTCGCACCGGAGCCTCCCTTGCGGATGCCGCCTTCCACGCCCCAACACCGCCCGCTGTTCGGCGCGCTCTACATCGCGGTCGCGATGCTGTTGTTTGCCTGTCAGGACGTCGTCATCAAGCAGGCGAGCACCGAACTGCCGGTGTTGCAGTTGTTGGCAGTTCGCACGGCGATGGTCACCTTGATGCTGGTACTCACCGTCAGTGTGATACACCCGGCGGCCTGGCGCGCGGCAAACCCCTGGCCATTGGTCTTGCGTGGCACCCTCGCCTTCCTCGCCTTCTCGAGTTACTACCTCGCGCTCGCCTTCATCCCGCTGGCCGAAGCTTCAGCGGTGTACATGTCCGCCCCCTTGTTCGTGACCCTGCTGTCGATACCGCTGCTGGGTGAACGCGTCGGCCGACACCGCGCCCTTGCGGTGTTGCTGGGCTTCGTCGGCGTGATGATCGTGATCAATCCCGGTGCATCCCTGTTTCGTGTCGAGTCGGCGGTGCCGCTCTTCTCGGCGCTGTGTTACGCGCTGATCCCGATCATCACGCGCAAGGCCGGACTGCGCGAACACGCACTGACCATGGCGCTGTACACCACTGTGCCCTATCTCTTCTGGACGCTGCTGGTCGGCGCCTGGGTCACATTCTTCACTGAACAAGGGGACCTGTCAGCGGCAACCGGGGTAACGGAAAACCTCACCAGTGCCTGGCAACCGGTGACCCGAGAACAGCTGGTTGCGCTCGGCATCGCCGCCTTGTTTTTCACCGGCGGATTGCTCAGCATTACCGAGGCATACCGCATCGCGGCAGTCAGTTCGCTCGCGCCCTTTGAATACAGCCACTTGCTGTGGTCGACCGCGCTGGGCCTGATCGCCTTTGGTGATCTACCCGCCGTGAACACCCTCGTGGGTGGCGTGCTGATCGTTGCCTGCGGCTGTTATGTCGCCTTTCGCGAACACCAAAACCGGACCCTCTGATGACCGACAACGACCCCAAGAACCTGAGCGATGCCGACTGGCGCAACACCTTGTCGCCCGAGGCCTATACCGTGCTGCGAAAGGAAGGCACCGAAGCCCCGGGCAGCAGCGCCCTGAACAACGAGTACCGCGCAGGGCAATTCGCCTGCGCCGGCTGCGGCACACCACTTTTTTCACACGACATGAAATTCGACAGCGGCACGGGCTGGCCGAGCTTTTTCGACGTGATCCCAGGGGCAATCGAGACCAAAACCGACTTCAAGATGATCCTGCCCCGCACCGAATACCACTGCGCGAACTGCGGCGGACACCAGGGGCACGTCTTCAAGGACGGACCGGAGCCGACCGGTCTGCGCTACTGCAACAACGGCGTCGCACTGCGCTTCGCCCCGGATGAGACCGCAGAATGAACGAGTTGGTGGCCAAGGACGCAGCGGAGGTCATCACGCTGCTCAAGACCGGCGATATCACGCCGCACGACTGCCTTGACGCGCTCCAGGAGCGCATCGCCGAGACCGAGTCTGACGTCCATGCGCTGCCGACCCTGTGTTTCGAGCGCGCCCGAGTACACGCCGACGCGTTGATGTTGAAGCCCCTCGCCCAGCGAGGCGAGCTCGCCGGACTGCCGGTGCCGATCAAGGATCTCACGGCCGTCGCCGGCGTGCTGACGACGTTGGGCAGCCGCGTCTTCGCCGAGCACGTCCCGGCCGCGAGCGACTTCCTGGTGCAGAACCTCGAGGGCCACGGCGGCGTGGTGTACGCCAAGAGCAATACACCCGAATTCGGGCTTGGCGCGAACAGCTTCAACGACCTCTTTCCGACAACACGCACGCCCTACAACACCGACAACTCCTCCGCCGGCTCGTCTGGCGGGGCGGCCGCGGCACTCGCGTGTGGTAGTGCCTGGCTTGCACATGGATCGGACATGGCCGGATCGCTGCGCACACCTGCGAGCTTTTGCGGCGTGTCGAGCTTGCGGCCAAGCCCGGGTGTCTTCAACAGCGATTCGCAGAACATGCCACTCATGGTTCTGGGTCAGCAAGGCCCGATGGCACGCAACATCGCAGACCTTGCCCTGCTCGCCGATGCCATGACAGGGCTCGATCCGAGTAACCCGACCAGCAAGCATTTCGAGCCGCACGCATTCTTCAAGGCCGCCGGTCAGCCACGCATGCCAAAACGCGTCGCGGTCTCGGCCGACCTCGGCGATCTCGACGTCGACGACAGCGTGCGGGCGGTCATACAGACCGTCGCAGGCGAGCTCGCCAAACAAGGCGTTGCGGTCATCGAAGACTGCCCGGACTTCACCGGTGCCGACTTTGCCTTCGACACTTTGCGCGCTTTCGGCCTCGCCAGCGGACTCGGCAGCGTGTTGCCGGACATCCAGGACAAGATCAAACCCGAAGCCCTGTGGAACATCGAACAGGGCCTCGCACTGACCCGCCAGGACGTGGCGCGAGCGATGCAGGCGCAGGGACTGACCATGGCGCGCAGCGCCGCGTTCATGGCCGACATCGACTGCCTGATTTGCCCGGCGGTGCAGCGCGCGAGCCTGCACCACGCCGAACGCTATGCCGGCGCAAACGACGGTTTGCCGGTGCCCGAGTATTTCGAGTGGTTGCGTATCTGTTGCCACACGACCACCAGCGGATTGCCGGTGTTGACGCTGCCTGCCGGGTTCACCGAGCTCGGTGAGCCGGTGGCGATTCAGGTGGTCGGCAAACCCTGTGGCGAACTCGATCTGATGCAACTCGGCGCCGCGCTGGAATCAGCGCTCGGTACCGCTCGCAAACCCTTTGACCCACGCCCTGCGTACCAGGTCTGAGCGATCAGTTGGCAACAAGGCGATACAAGCCCGACCCGGTGACAGCGACAAACAGTTCGCCGTTGCGACCGGTGTAGAGGTTGCGCACCCGACCGGGCGTGTCGAGCAGCACCTCGCTATTCAGCACGCGAGATCGCGTCGCGTCGAGTGTCACCCGGTGAATCTCGGCGAACTTCAACGAGCCCACCAACAGGTCGCCCTGCAATTCCGGCAGGGCCGGGTCGGCCACTTGTGCCAGGCCCGATGGCGCGATGGACGGCGTCCAGTGCATCAGGGGTGAGACCATGCCGTCGAGCGCGGTGTGGGGCGTGATCGAGGTGCCGTAATAGTTGATGCCGAAGGTCGCGAGTGGCCAACCGTAATTTGCACCCCGCTCGACGCGGTTGAGTTCATCGCCGCCGCGCGGCCCGTGCTCGTGCAGCACAACCGCCCCGGTATCCGCGTCAATGACCATACCCTGCGGGTTGCGGTGTCCCCATGACCAAATGGACGGCAGCGCGTCGCCCTGATCGACAAAGGGGTTGTCTGCCGGAATGCGCCCGTCATCGTGCACGCGGTGCACCTTCCCGGCCGCGCGCCCAAGGTCCTGTGGATTGCGATCGCGGTCACCTCGGTCGCCCACGGTCACGAACAGATATCCCGCTTCATCAAATGCGATACGGCTGCCGAAATGCCGCCCACCGCGGCTACGCTGATCGGGAGCGAACACGTCTTCCCACTCGACCAACGCGTCGCCTTGCAATCGTCCACGGCCGACTGCCGTCTGGCTGCCGCCACGACCAGGCCGCGAATAACTCAGGTAGATCCACCGGTTCTCGGCAAAATCGGGGTGCAGAGCGATGTCGAGCAATCCACCCTGGCCACCGTCGTCCACCTCAGGCACACCGTCGATTTCAGACCGCGCACCGGCACCGCCGTCAGTGAGCCGCAGCAACCGTCCATCGCGTTCGGTGATCAGTAGATCACCATTGGGCAGCTGCACCATGCCCCAGGGCACGTCGAGATCCGCCGCGATCGGCTCCAGTCGGTAGGTCACATCAGCGCGCGCCAGCGCCGGCAACAGCAGAAGGCCGAGTAACGCGAGCGTCGCCACGGCCGCTCGTGAACCGGTATCAAACCAGACGAAATGTCGAGTTGCTTTCACGATGATCTCTCCTGTCCGAGCCAGCCAGAACGACCGACCACTGCAGCGGTGTGAGCCGAATCTGCGGCAGTTGTTCCCCACGGTGTCGGGTGCCGGGGCAAATTTTTCTCAAAAAAAAGCCCGCCTCTGAAAGAGGCGGGCCGCTGAGTCATGTCCCGAGGGAATTACCTCACTTGAGCAGGGACTGTGTCCACGTGCCTTCGTCG
>CALDHJ010000032.1 GCA_937941555.1 uncultured Granulosicoccaceae bacterium
GACGGCGGGGTTTTCTCGCCGGTGATGGACAATGCAACCCACTGTTTTCACCAATGGGTATCACGGCGCTACCTTTCGGACACCGCGTCGCCAGACTGATGGCAGCAGTCAGCGACCTTGATACGCGGTTGGACGCGGCCATTGCATCTGGCGACGACCACCGTATCTGCACGGTGTACGCTGACATTGCGAACTGGCACCGCGAGCAGGGAAACACCGATGGTGCCTGTTTCTTCTGGTCCCAGGCACTGGTCTACGCCATGGTCGATGGCGATGACAGAGCCGAATCGGGCCTGCGTGATCTGCTGGCGCAGCACGGCCGCGTCTGAATCGCCAAGACAAAAAAACGGAGCCCGATTGGCTCCGTTTGCTCAGGTGTGGTGTCGGTCAGACGGTGCGGCGGACCCATGCGATGGCCGGCAGTAGCAACAGCATCCAACTCAGACCACCGACACTGATCGGTGTCGTGCTGGTCACCGCCGCCTTGACCGTCATGCCCTTATCGAGCTTGTTCGGCTGTTTTGCACGCGTTGCCACGGTCGCGTTGAGTGACAAGGTGTAGCTGCCTGCGCGGAAACCGTAGACGCCGATGGTAGGTTGCGAGCCGACCAGGTCGAGTGTGCAATCCTCATCCGCCAGGCTACCGCGGTAGCTGCGGCAATCGAAATCCGACAAGCCCGGGAAGCCCGATGACTTGGTGTAGAGATCGATGTCAGCGCTGAGGCCGGTCAGAGTGGCCAACACGGCGGCGGCACTCGCAGGGTTGTCGACTGCGTAGTACTGCCATTCGCCCTGTGCGATGGTTGCTGTGCGCACGTCACCGGGTACGAGAGTGGCGAGGTTCTGATTGCCGCTTACGCTGAGCCGGTAGCTGCTGGCCGCGAAACCGTAAATACCAATCCAGGTATCGCCGTTGCCGAGGGTCAGGCTGCACTGCTCGCTCTGCGTGCCGCTTGCGAAACTTCGGCAGGCGAAGTCCTGCAAGCTTGGCTGCGCACCCGTGCCTACGTACAGGTCGGCGTCGGCATTGAGCTCGTCGAGGTTGATGACCACGTTGTCACCGGCAGTGCCGCCTGTAATCTGAAAGTACTGCCAGGTCTCGCGGGCCACGATGCCGCTGGTGGATTCGCCGACCGCGAGGGTGTCGCCGTTGCCGCCGCCGCCGCCGCCGCCGCCGCCACCTCCGCCGCCACCTCCGCCGCCACCGTTTCCGTCGCTGTTCAGTGACAATTCGTAGGAACCGGCGTTGAAGCCGTAGACCGCAATAACAACACCGGCACCGTTTCCAGCGGGCAGGGCGCACTGCTCAGCTGTGGTGCCACCTGCCCAGGGGCGGCAATCGTAGTCTTGCAGTGTCGGGTTTGCACCCGCTCGCACGTAGAGGTCGAGATCCGTGCTGAGGTTGCTAAGTTTGGTTTGCAAGCCCGTCACACCGGTAGGGTTGTCTACGGTGTAGTAAGCCCATTGACCGCTGTTGATGGTAGCCGTCACGCTCGAGCCAACAGTCAGTGTGGTCGTGCTCGGGCCGGATGCACTGCTGACGCCGAGGTTGAAATTTCCGGCTGCGTAGCCGTGAACACCGATGTGCAAGGCGGTGTTGGCACCTTGTTCAACCGTGCATTGCTCGGCCTGGGTGCCCGACCGCCATGAGCGGCAGTCGTATGCTGACAGCGTCGGGGATTGGCCGTCCCGCACGTAGAGATCGATATCAGCGCTGAGGTTGCTGAGGTCGATACTCAAGGTGCGTGCAGATCCGGTCGGTTCGATGGTGTATCGACGCCAGGCGCTTTGTGCCACAGACGCCGTGACATCATCCCCCGGGACCAGCACGTTTCCGCTTGGCTGGTCGGCAACGGTCCAGTTGAAGCGCACGGTGTCGGTCAGCGTACCGTCGCTGACCGTGGCAGTCGTTTGCACCGACTGGACCTGGTTCGGTTGTCCGGTGATCAGGCCGGTGTTGACGTTCATGTTCAGTCCGGCGGGCAGGTTGTCCACGGTGAAGCGCAGACTATTGCCGTCAGTATCCGACGCGCTGAGCTGCACGCTGACGTTGTCGCCGATGCGCACAGCCTGATTGCCCGGTGACGCGATTGTGGGTGCCGCGTTTGGTGGTGCCACGCCGAGATCGATTGTGACCGGCTCACCCACGCTGGGTGTGCCGTCAGCATCGAGGGCGTAAAGCCAGTAATTGCCCGGCAGCAGAACGTTCGGGTTAGCCGGCAGTGTCAGGCGATAGCGGTTGCCGGACAATGCGGTCACGGTGGGTTCGACAATGCGTTGATCGGTGTTGATTGCGTGGGTGACCGATGACAGTCGCACCAGGGTGAATCGCGTGACCGGGCTGTCGGTGGTCACTTCGAAGGCGCCACCGGCCTGGGCGTTTTCAGGCGCACTGAAGATGTTCGGGCGCTGGCGCAGATTGCCGTTGTCGTCGTAGAGAAAAGGCGGTGTGTAGATCTGACTGTTCTGGTGGTTGGCTGCGCAGTTGCCGCACAGGCCGCCGCCGCTTGCGAGCACACGACCGTCTCGCATCAGCAGCGCCACCGAGTGGTAGTTCCGCGGTGCCGTGATGGCGGCCACTTCGCGCCATGCACGGGTGTCCGGGTTCCAGATCTCGGCGGGCAGAACCGAGTCGACATCGCTGAACAGCACGCCCCGGGATTCACCGCCGACGATCAGCACTTCGCCGTTGGGCAGCACGATGCTGTTGTGGTTGGTACGTGGCGCGAGCATGTTCGGCACCGGTGTTATCACCGGTGTCGGGCCGTTGATGTCAATGGTCATAGCGCTTGCAGTTGCGGAGTCGGCAAGACTGCGGTCGGCACCACCCGAGATCAGAAGCTGGCCGGTGTCGTACATGACCGCCGAACCGAATTGGCGGTGCCGGGTCTCGCCGGCGCGTGAGCCGGCAACCTCGACACCGCCAAGTCCGTTCGGGTCGAACCAGTTCATTGTCCGGTGCGGGCCGGAGTGAAACACCCGTCCATCGGGTGCTGTGTGCATGAAGGCATACCACTGCGCTGTGGTGGCACCGGTAATGCCCGCTGCGTTGACCGCGTTCTGTTCGGTCACAAGACCCTGCATGCTTGCACCCGGGAGGGATGACCACCCGACATTGGGTGACCAGACCTCGGGCACAACCTGGGCGCCGCGTGCGAAGGTCGACATCACATCACCGTTGCCGAGTGTCAGGTTGGTGCCGTACCAGCGCGGCTGCGCCATGGGGTCCGAGAGGCTCCAGTCGTGCGTGTCTTCAGCGAAAATACTGCTGGTACGAATCGACGAATTGCCGCCAGAGGCGAAGATGTTGCCGTCAGCCAACTGCGAGATGCCCGCGCAGAACATGTCGTGATCGGCGTGGTTGCTGTTCTCGAAAGCACCCGTGACCGGATCGTAGACTGATGAAAAGGTAAACAGTCCGTTGTTGTTCGGGAAGCTGTCGACACGGTTGGATGACCAGGTCACGATATCGCCGTTGGGCAGTGCCGCCGCCGACACGGCGATGTGCGGCCAATCGATGAGGTTGCTCCACGCGCCGTCGACGGCATTTGCCAATCCCGGTTGCGACCATGTGCCTATGGAGGCGGCAATGACCGCACTGCAGAGAGTGTTTTGTCGAATCTTCATATAACACCATCCCGTTGGGGTTGTAATCGGGTGGCCGTAACTGCGCAGTTGTAACGCACGGGACACAGCTATGCCGATCGTGTAACTCGTGGGGCGATGCTATTGATTCAAATTTGTTACTTTTACGGGTGAGTTCTCATTTTTGAGAGCCCGGTCCGCTGTTGTGTCAATCTCGACTCGGTGATGCATGACACTGTGACGGCGGTCTCATTTTCGAACCTGACGGGCAGGCGTGTCGGAGCCAGCATGGCGCGTGGCTCGGCGTACACTCTGGTCTTTGGACAGCGAGGCAACAACGGTGGGACAGTCCGCAAGCGGTGGCAATGAACTCGATCTCGAAGCGCTGAACGCCTATTTTCGACGCGCAGCACCTGCGCTCGGCGAGGTCCGTGTGGCGCACAAATTTTCCGGTGGACAGTCCAACCCGACCTATCGGCTCGAATCGAGCTCGGGCGATCTGGTGCTGCGCGCAAAGCCGCCCGGGGTGTTGCTCAAGTCCGCCCACCAGGTCGACCGCGAACACCGTGTCATGCACGCACTGCGCGACTCCGGTGTGCCGGTGCCAGAGATGCTCCACCTCGCACCGGATGGCGAGGACTCGCCCATCGGGCGGCAGTTCTTCGTGATGCGATTCGTCGACGGCGACATCCACTGGGAACCGGCGCTGAGCGCGTTGACTGTCGAACAGCGCCAGCGCGTGACAGACAGCATGAACCGGACCCTTGCGGCCCTGCACAGCGTGGCGCCTGACACTGTTGGTTTGGGTGATTTCGGGCGACCGGGCAGCTATTTCGCCCGTCAGCTGGGCCGTTGGTCGAAACAGTACCGCGCGTCGGAGACGACGCCGTATCCCACCATGGACCGCGTCATACGCTGGCTCGAAGATTCCCTGCCGGAGGACGACGGCAGCGTGTCGCTGGTTCACGGCGATTTTCGGCTGGACAACATGGTGTTCGACCGCGAGACGCAGGCGGTGAAGGCGGTGCTGGACTGGGAGCTTTCGACCCTCGGACACCCGGTGGCGGATATCGCTTACCAATGCATGCAGTGGCGTCTGCCTGCGGACAGTGCATTCCGCGGCCTGGGCGGGCTCGATCGCTCCGGTCTCGGTTTGCCGGTCGAAGCGGACTATGTCGCGCAATACTGCAAACGGGTCGGAAGGGATTCGATTCCGAATTGGAACTACTACCTCGCGTTCAATTTCTTCAGACTGGGGGCAATACTGCAGGGCGTGTACAAGCGGTCACTCGACGGCAACGCGTCCAACCCTGAGCGTGCCAGCCAGTTGGGTCAGGCCGTCCCGCTGTTGGCGGCGGCGGCGTGGCAGATCATCGAGAACCCGGAATGACCGACCAGACGACCTTTGTTCCCCGCGTTGAAGAAGGTGCCTTTGTGCGCGCCGTTTCGGATTTTCGCCACTGGGTGACACCCGATGGCGCCGCCGGGCCGAGCGGTGAGGGTGGCTTTGCCGCAGCGTCCGGGCGTTATCACCTCTACGTGTCCTATGCCTGCCCGTGGGCCAACCGGACTCTCATGTACCGCTCGCTGAAACAGCTCGATGCGCACATCGGTGTCAGCGTGGTGCACCCGCTCATGGGACCCGACAGTTGGCACTTCGATGACAGCTATCCCGGGGCAACGCGCGAACCCCTGTTTGGGGATCGCATGATGGTTGATGTGTACCGGCGCGCAGCGGCCCATTTCGACGGCGTGGTGACGGTGCCGGCACTGTGGGATTGCGAACGCGGCACGCTGGTCAGCAATGAATCCTCCGAGATCATTCGCATGTTCAACAGCGCCTTTGACGGCATCACCGGCAACACCGTCGACTTCTACCCGGCGCCGCTGCGAGACGAGATCGACACGTGGAACGCCCGAATCTACGACACCGTCAACAATGGGGTGTACCGCTGCGGATTCGCAACCACCCAGGCGGCCTACGAAACAGCCTTGACCGCGCTGTTCGATACCCTGGACGTACTCGAACAGCATCTGGAGGGGCGCGAGTACCTTGTCGGTGACCAGCTGACGGAGGCCGATCTGCGGCTCTTCCCGACACTGATTCGATTTGATGCGGTCTATGTCGGGCACTTCAAGTGCAACCTGCGCCGCCTGATCGACTACCCACGGTTGCAGGCCCACACCGAGCGAATCTACCGCTTGCCTGGCGTCGCCGAGACGGTGCGCTTTGATCACATCAAGGACCATTACTACCGCAGCCACCTCAGCATCAACCCGACCGGTATCGTCCCGGTGGGGCCGGTGCTGACGTTCGACTGAGTCCGGTTGCGGCGGCGGGTCCGGCCGGGAGTTGCCTTTTGGCCGGAGTCTCGCTACCTTTGAGTCATGAATATGTCACCCGCCGGTCTTCGACTGCTGTGCCTGGCCGCTCTCTGAGCGTCCAGGCGTCCTCTGCAGTCCCTCATTCCGAACCGGTGTCCCTCTGATGACAGTTTTCCCACGCATTACCCTGATTTCCCGCGCTCATGCGTCGCTGCTGCGTCGACTTAGCACCGGGCCGCTGCACACCCGTGTGCCTGCGTGACCCGTCGCCCCCGTTGAACACTTCAGTCGATTGCCAGCCCGGAGAATCCCGTGAGCCAGACCCCCGTCAGTAAGTACCGCCCGTTTCCCCCTATCGCCTTGCCGAACCGGCAGTGGCCGGACCGCGTCATCGACGCCGCGCCCACCTGGTGCAGTGTCGATCTGCGCGACGGCAACCAGGCGCTCATCGAGCCCATGGGCAGCGAGCGCAAGATGCGCATGTTCAAGCTGTTGCTCGCGATGGGCTTCAAGGAAATCGAAGTCGGCTTTCCGGCCGCATCGGGAACCGACTACGACTTCGTTCGCGAGGTCATCGAGCAGGACCTGGTGCCGGAAGACGTAACGCTACAGGTGTTGGTGCAGTGCCGACGCGAGCTGATCGAGCGTACATTCGAGGCCCTTCGCGGGGCGCGCCGCGCCATTGTTCATATCTACAACTCGACCTCAACCGCGCAGCGTCGGGTGGTATTCGGTCTCGACCGCGCCGGCATAACCGAAATCGCGACGTCCGGCGCGCAGATGGTGCAGGAGTTTGCCGCGCGCCAGCCGGAGACTGACTGGGTGTTCCAGTACTCCCCGGAGAGTTTCACCGGAACCGAACTCGACTACGCGCTCGAGATCTGCAACGCTGTCACCGATATCTGGCAACCGACACCCGAGGCACCGGCCATTCTCAATCTGCCGGCAACGGTCGAAGTGGCCACGCCCAATGTCTATGCCGACCAGATCGAGTGGATGAGCCGACAACTCGATCGGCGCGATGGTGTGGTGTTGAGCTTGCACCCGCACAACGACCGTGGCTGTGCCGTGGCGGCAACCGAACTCGGTCTGATGGCGGGTGGCCAGCGGGTCGAGGGCACGCTGTTCGGCAACGGTGAGCGCACCGGCAACGTCGACATCATCACCCTGGCGATGAACCTGCACACCCAAGGCGTCGATCCCGAGCTCGATCTGAGCGACATTTTCCACGTCATGCGCACGGCCGAGCACTGCAACCAGTTGCCGGTGCACCCGCGCCATCCTTACGCGGGCGAGTTGGTGTTCACTGCTTTCTCCGGCTCGCACCAGGACGCGATCAAGAAGGGACTCGCGGCGCGTGAGCGCGACCTCGAGAGTGACCCGGAACACCCCTGGGACGTGCCGTATCTGCCGATCGATCCGACCGACCTCGGCCGCAGCTACGAGGCGGTGATCCGTGTGAACAGCCAATCCGGCAAAGGGGGCGTGGCGTTCATCATGGAACAGGACCACGGGCTGGAACTGCCGCGGCGGCTGCAGATTGAATTCAGCCAGGTGATTCAGTCCGAGAGCGAGGCCAGCGGCGGTGAGATCGACTCCGCCAGCATCTGGTCGGCATTCTCCGGCACCTACCTCGACGACGCCGGCCCGCTGCATTTCGTCGATCACCTCACGCGGCCCGAAGGTCAGGAGTCCGGGATGCGGGAAATCGAGGCCGAGCTTCGCGTGCACGACCGTGTCGAGCGCATCGCAGGGACCGGCAACGGGCCGATAGACGCCTTCGTTCACGCACTCAAGGCCCGGTTCGATGTGGATTTCCGGGTCGTCGACTACCACCAGCACGCAACCTCACACGACAGCGCCGCGCGGTCGGCCTGTTACGTCGAGGTGCAGGGTGGTGGCAACGCGACGGTCTACGGGGTCGCGCTGCACGAGAACATCGTGACAGCGTCACTCATGGCCGTGACAAGTGCGGTCAATCGCGCGGTCAAGACCGGCATGCTGGACGTCGAGTCGCTCAGAACCGAGAGCGCCTGAGTCGACAATGGTCGCGCTTCGACCCCATTCGGGTCGGGGCGCGGCAGCAGGCAAAAAATCTTTAGGTCTGATTCCTGCAACGGGTCATGCAATCTCTTGATCTGCGTGATATCCCGTGAAAACTGCTCTTTCGTTTCTGCGCCAAACCGCTTTGGCGGCTTCCATGACCGTGTTGCTCGCCAGCTGTGGTGGAGGCGGGGGTGGCGCGTCGTCTGATGGCAATGCGTTACTGAGCGGTGTTCTGCTCGACAGCGCCGTGTCGGGCGTTCATTACGACGACGCACTGACCGGCCTCGATGGCCGATTTTTCTATTACGCTGGTGACACGTTGCGGTTTCACCTCGGTGGCATTGAGCTTGGCAGTGTGCTCGGTCGCGCACAGGTCACGCCATACGATCTCGCCGGCAGCCACGATGACTATAAGCACGATCGTGCCATCCGCACGGCCCGTCTGCTGCAGTCGCTGGACGCCAATGCCAATTTGGCTGATGGCATTCAGATTTCAGATGCCGTGCGCAGCGCGGCCGCACGCGCTGAGCTCGACTGGACGGCAACCTCGGCCGACTTCGAACGCGCCGCTGGCGACCTCGTGTTCAATCTGACAGCGGGGCAAGGCAGTCTTGTCACCGCCGCCAGCGCGAGGGCGCACTTGCAAGACACCCTGACCCACACTGTGGAGTCCTGCAGTTCGCTGCCGGCCAACACGGCATCATTCAATATCGACAACCCGCGGTGCCTCGATCGCGTGCGCATGGCGAGTTGGCTCGAGACAGTGAACCCGCGAGAGTCGGCGCTGGACGAAGCCGTGGAGGCGCTCGCCGCAGGGGGCGATATCTCTACCGTACTGAATCAACTTGTAGCCCTTGTGCCTGCTGGTACCACTGGTGTCGGTACCGACGAGCTTAACGCCCTTGGTGCTTGGGTTGCCGAGCGTGTCGCAAGCGACAACGCCACGCTTCGTTCGCTGTTGGGCGAGTATCTGGGGTTGCGGTATGTCGCCCGTGTACATGGTGATCAGCCGTGCACGGAGCCGTGCGCCGAGCCGACTGTGGCACAGGTGAGCGCCGCGTTGTCAGCGATGCAACGCACGGCGACACAGGCACTCTGGCAGCGGGCGCTCGCCGAGGCACGCGTGTCTCGGCGCGTGGCCCAGGACTGGTTGTCCTACGGCTTCAACCGTGACGCACTGATGGCGGCGCACGGTGTCAGTTCGTTGCGCGACCGCACGCCGTTGTTGGCGTCAGCTGCGTCGGCGCTCGGCATTGCAGCTTCCACCTACCGAGCGGATGTTGTTGATGCTTGGGCGGCGACACAGCTCGGGCTCAATGACAACGCCGTTACGCTACGCGGCAGTTTTGATTCATCGTCTGGTGTGTCGGGTGACGATACGGGAGGCATCACGGTCTCTGGCGTGACCTATGACGAGCTGGTGCTCGGGCAGTCCGTGGCCTTCGACGTGCGCGGCACGGCGCTGGGCGCCGGCTTGGTGCTGACGATGTCGGGGTGTGATGCCGCGCTCAGTGACGGCGGAAGCAGCACGCAGCGGGTATTCAGCTGCACCTTGGCCGGCGACAGCGGGTGGCGTGTCTTGGTCGTCAGTGACGGATTGGATGGCACCAAGTTGTATCGCTTGTCCGTGTTCGTGAAAAGCACCGCGTCTGATTCACCAGACGATGGGGATGACGGGTCGTCAGATGACCCGATCGATGATCCCGTTACGCCAGAGCCGCCGAGCGACGGCGGCACGATCAGCGTGACCAGCGTCGCTCCGACCAGTGCGACGCTTGGCGAGCGTCAGACATTCACTGTGCTGGGCCAAGGATTCACGTCGGCGACGTCTGTGACCCTCAGTAGCTGCACCACCGTGAGTGTTGCGTCGCAGACTGCGACGGCCATTCGCTTCAACTGCACACCATCCGGAACCGTCGGCAACCGGGCGCTCACCGTCTCTCAGGGCGCCTTTTCTGACAACTCGCTACGCGTTGCTTTCCTGCAGTCTGCACCGACCGTGTCCAGCGTGACGCCGACGGCAGCTACAGTTGGAGAGCAGCAGGTCTTTACGGTACTCGGTGAGAACTTGAGCACGGATCTGAGCTACACACTGGCATCGTGCGACAACCTCAGTGTGATCGCTGGCGCGAGTGCGACGGAACAGCAGTTCCAGTGCACGCCGACAGCGGCTGGTGCACTGCGCGGTAGCATCAACGACGGAGCAACAGCGCTACACACTTTCAGTGTATTTGTTGCGGCCGCGGCAAACCCGACGGTAAGCGCCGTGTCGCCCGAGACAGCTGGCATGAGTGTTCCACTTGAATTGGTAGTAACTGGCACAGATCTACCTGACAACTTGTCAGTGGGACTCGACAACTGTAGCGGCCTTTCAGTCGTATCGAGAACGACCACCGAACAGGTGTTCAGTTGCCGACCGGCTCAGGCAGGCGTGCTATCCGGCGTCGTGTCTGCCGATGACGAAGTGCTCAATCGCTTCACGGTCGAAGTCACGGACGACCGCGTCGCGGTTTCTGAGGTGCGTCCCGGCGCGACCCGTCTGGGTGCCATCACCACGTTTACCGTGTCGGGCGAGTCCTTGCCCAACACGCTCACTCTGGCGATCGAAAACTGCAGTGACCTTCAGCCGCTCGGCGGCACCTCGGTGCGCCGCCAGTTCCGTTGCACGCCGACCGGCGCGCTTGGACCACGCGACGTCGAGGTCCTGTCGACCTCGAGCAGTACGGTGCCGTTGTACACCCACACTCTGGTTGTCGCTGGAGACGGACCGCTCGTGACCAATGTGTCGCCGACGCAGGCGACAGTCGGCCGCTCGACGTCATTCACGGTGGTGGGGCAGTCGCTGCCGACGCAAATCACCTTCCGCATGGATGGCTGCACCGTTGCTCCCGTTGGCACCCCGACCACGTCGATTCACCGGTATCGGTGCACACTCAGCGGTGCGGCTGGTGTGCGCGAAGCGACTGTGATCAATACGCGCACTGGTGAAACGCTGTACAGTTTCAACGTGTCCGTGAGTGGCGCAACCTAGCTTGCGGTGAGCGCCACAGACAGGTAGCGTTGCGCGCTGACATTTTCCGTTGGTCGCAGCGCTATGGGCAATCGCCTGTCTAAAATCTACACCCGCACCGGTGACGCCGGTGAGACCGGGCTCGGCGATGGCAGCCGCGTCGGCAAAGACTCCCTGAGAGTGTGCGCCTACGGCACGGTAGACGAGCTCAACAGCACGCTCGGCCTGTTGCGCTGCGAGGACGGTCCCGAGCTCTGCCTGCGGGCCATCGACGAGATTCAGCATCATCTGTTCGATCTGGGTAGCGAGCTGTGCGTGCCGGGATACGCGGTATTGACGCCGGAACACGTGACCTGGCTCGAGTCGGTACTCGACCACCTCAATGCCTCGCTCGACTACCTCGAAGAATTCATTCTGCCCGGCGGGACCCGTGGGGGGGCGATCTGCCACATGGCGCGCACACAGTGCCGACGGGCGGAGCGCGATGTGGTGGCATTGGGGCGCAGTGCCGAATTGCCACCCAATGCTGCGCGCTATCTGAACCGTCTTTCGGACCTTTTGTTCGTCATGGCACGGCACTATGTGCAGCACCAGGGTGGATCGGATGTACTCTGGAAACGCGGCCGTGCGCTGCCACCGATCGAGGACATGGAATGAGTGATAGCCGTGCGGAACGCGAATGGCGTCGGGCCGACTTTCCGCTACTGCGGCGGTTGGAGACGCGCTGGAGCGACAACGACCGTTATGGCCACGTCAACAACGCGGTGTACTACACCTTGTTCGAGCAGGTCATGATGGGGTTTCTCGAAGAGTCGGCCAAGCTCGATCTTGACGGTTTGGGGCTGCGCTGCTACACCGTCGAGAATGGCTGTCGGTACCACGATGCACTGGTCCATCCCTGTGTCGTCGAGGCCGGTCTGCGGGTTTCTCGCCTGGGCCGTTCAAGTGTGCGCTATGAGCTTGCGCTCTTTGCCGATGGACACGACGCGGTACGGGCAACAGGTTCTGTTGTCGATGTGTTTGTCGACGCCGAAACGGAGCGACCGACCGAGCTGCCGCAAACCGTGCGCGATGCGCTCTCGCCGCTGATCATGGATCGCGATGGCTGACACCAGTCTGTCGGTCGGTGCCGCCTTTGACGCCGCGGTGATGCAGGGTGATCTGATTGCGCTGGTGCGCTTGCGGCGCACGCTGGAACGCATAGCGGCGCTGGCGTCGTGCCAGCGATCGATCCGTCGCGACTCATCGATCCGCACACTTGGCGAAGCTTTGCACGACGCCACAGTGCCGCTGCTGGAGCGCGGTGCTGCCGTGGTCGAGTGGCAACGACTGATGCGCTGGATGTCCCTGCTGCGGGCAGGGGAAAGTCGGAACGGGTGCGAGGAACTCAAGGCCCTGGCCGCTCAGCGCCGCGAAAAGGCGGCTCGAAAATACCGGCAATGGTTGACTCAGCCCGGCTGTCGATCGGCCCGCAAACGTCTTGCACGGGCCCTGGCGCACGCCGTTGACGAGGAGCTGTCCGGCATCGACTTGCGGGGTGACTGGGATACACAGCGCCAAGACCTGTCCGATGTCGACGTGCATGCCCCGGCGTCGGCCCGGCACACGGTTGTCGTGTTGCAAGGCTGGTGCGAAATGTGGCGCAGACTCGGACTCGACGAACCCGAATCGGCGGCCCACACGCGTGTCGGGTTGCTGCGATCGCAACAGGCCATGAAAATGGTGTCGCGTTTGAACAACCTGCTTAAACACACTCAAGAACCTAGTGCTTGGCAATGCGCCGGAGTTTTACAGTCACAGCTCCAAGCCACAGCTGACCGCCACGGCGACGCCGCGCGTGATGCCGCACTCATGATGCGATTGCCACTCACGCCGCGATTCGGTGTGCGTGACCGACCTGCACACTGACCCACTGGGGTCGCATACTGATGGAGACCACACGGTTCGCATGAATTCTGCGCTCAGCATCCGCGGCCTGGTGAAAGTCTGGCGTAACGGCCAGCGTGCACTCGACGGCGTCGACCTCACCATAGAGCAGGGTGATTTCTACGCCTTGCTCGGGCCGAACGGTGCAGGCAAGTCGACTGCGATCGGCGTGGTGTCATCGCTGGTGGCCAAATCAGCCGGGGAGGTCTCGGTGTTCGGTCACGACCTCGAGCGCGACCCTCGCGCGGCTCGGCGGGCCATCGGTCTGGTGCCTCAGGAGTTCAACATGAACCTCTGGGAGCCGGTCATGGATGTGCTGGTCAACCAGGCCGGATTTTACGGTGTGCCCAGACGCGATGCGCGCAACCGGGCCGTTGCGTGTCTGGAGATGCTCGGCCTGGCGGACCGGCAGAAGAGCCTTGTGCGCGAACTCTCTGGCGGTATGCGGCGGCGGTTGATGATTGCGCGTGCGCTGGTGCACAGCCCCCGGTTGCTGATCCTCGACGAACCCACCGCAGGCGTCGATATCGAAATCCGCCGTGCAACCTGGGCGTTGCTGCGGAGCTTGAACGAGCAGGGCACATAAACGAAATGCTGCCTGAAAAAACCGCCATGCCCTGCATCGTACTGCAATATGTCCCGCCGCATTGTTTGTTGCTCAGCACGCCTGCAAGACCCACGAAAGAGTACCTCGCACTTTTTACCTAAAACCACGGAAAACAACATGCAAGCAGTTCACGTCAACCGTGAAACAAAAACGGAGGTAGCCACCCTGATCGCAAATACGTAACGTTCCGTAAACATCGCCAGAAGGCTGGAAAACATTCGACAAACGGAAACCC
>CALDHJ010000033.1 GCA_937941555.1 uncultured Granulosicoccaceae bacterium
CGATCGGCATCAGCGGCGGGTGCGGAAAGCGCTCGTCGAGGTATTCACAAATCACCCGGGAGTCATACAACACCAACTCTCGGTCGACCAGCGTCGGCATGGTCTCCGACGGGTTGACCTCCAGCACATCCGCCGGCAACGCGTTCGGGTTCACGTCTTCGATCTCGACCACGATGTCCTTTTCGAACAGGACGACACGCACGCGGTGGCTGTGCAGGTCGGTGGGGACGGAAAACAATGTCATGACAGAGCGTCGCGTAATCGCGGTCACAGTCTCTCTCCAGGGCTCTTCGGCCAAGTCGTTAAAAAAAACAACGGGCCCGACACGGATTGCGCGGGCCCGTTTTCGAGCGCTTGTATCAAGTGCTCAGGTCGTTGTGCCGGTGATCAGTGCACGTCCCGCCAGTACTCTTTCTTGAGCACCCAGGCCAGGCCGGTGAACACCAACATGAACAGCAGCACCCACATGCCCATGCTGCGCCGGCGCTCCTGACCGGGTTCCGCAGCATAACTCAGAAAATTCACCAAGTCCGTCACGGTCTTGTCGAATTCCTGGGCCGACTGCGTTCCGGCGGTGACCGGCTCGAAGCCAACGAGCGTCTTGCTGACGTGGCCCTGGCCGTCGTCATGCTCCTCGTAGACCGGTGCCTGAGTGCCCTGCATCTGCCAGAACACGTTCGGCATCGCTGAGCCCTTGAGCACGGCGTTGTTCGACCCCAAACCCGCACGTCCCTCATCGAGATAGAAGCTCTTGAGGTAGGTGTAGAGCCAGGCTTCGCCACGCGAACGCGCGGTCAGCGAGAGGTCCGGCGGCGCCACACCGAAGGCCTGCTTGCCGTACTCGGTCGACATCGCACTTTCCATCATGCTGGTGACCTTGTGCGGCTTGCCGTCGTCGTCGACGGCAAAGATCAGGCTGTCTTCGACCATCTTGGGCGGAATGCCCAGATCCTGCGCCACGCGCGCATAGCGCATGTAGGACAGGCTGTGGCAGGTCATGCAGTAATTGACGTAGGTCCGAGCGCCGCGTTGCAGCGAGCGCTCATTGCCCACATCAATGTTCGGGCTCTCGAGCGGAAAGCCGGAGCCAGCCGCCTGTACCAGTGAGGACAGGCCGAGCATGGCCGCACCCGCGAGCGCCAGTGTCGTCGCTTTGATCATGATGTGACCCTCTCTGGCACGGGCTTGGTGTTCTCGTTTCCACTCATCCACCAGAGCAGCGCGAAGTACGCGAAGTAGTAGAAGGTGCAGATCCGCGAGAGCAAAGTGCCCCAGAAGGACGGCGGCTGGATACCGTAGTAGCCAAGCACAACAAAGGACACCACGAAGAGGCCAAGCAGCACTTTGTACATGGCTGAGCGATAGCGGATCGAGCGCACCTTGCCGCGGTCGAGCCAGGGCAGGAAGAACAACACGATGATCGCGCCGAACATCACCAACACACCCGGGAATGCCGAACCGGCAATCGGCGGCACGGCACGCAACATCGCGTAGAACGGCGTGAAGTACCAGACCGGTGCGATGTGCTCAGGCGTCTTGAGCGGATCAGCCGGAATGAAGTTGGCGTGCTCGAGGAAGTAGCCACCCATTTCCGGCATGAAGAACACCACCATGAAGAAGAATGTCAGGAAAACCGACAATCCGAAGGTGTCCTTGACGGTGTAGTAGGGGTGGAAGGCAATGCCGTCTTTGGGCACGCCGTTCTCGTCCTTGTTCTTCTTGATATCGATCCCGTCGGGGTTGTTCGAACCGACATGGTGCAGCGCCACGATGTGCAGGAACACGAGTGCCGCCAGAACCAGCGGCAACGCGATCACGTGGAAAGCGAAGAAACGGTTCAGGGTGATGTCGGAGACGATGTAGTCGCCGCGCACCCACTCGGTCAACGCCGGGCCGATGAACGGGATGGTGTTGAACAGGTTGATGATGACCTGCGCACCCCAGTAGGACATCTGTCCCCACGGCAGCAGGTAGCCCATGAAGGCCTCCGCCATCAGGCACAGGTAGATCACCATGCCGAACACCCAGATCAACTCGCGCGGTTTCTGGTACGAGCCGTACAGCAGCGCCCGGAACATGTGGAGGTAGACCACGATGAAAAAGAAGCTCGCGCCGGTTGAGTGCATGTAGCGCAGGATGTCACCGAAGTTGACGTCTCGCATGATGTACTCGACCGAGGCAAAGGCCTTCGCACCGTCGGGCTTGTAATTCATAGTCAGGAAAATGCCGGTGACGATCTGGATCACCAGCATCACCATCGACAACACACCAAAGTAGTACCAGAAGTTGAAGTTCTTCGGCGCGTAGTACTTCGTCATGTGGTATTCCATCGTCTCCGTAAACGGAAAACGATCGTCAACCCATGTCATGAAAGCCCCTTTCTTGGCATCCGCCATTACGCAGCCTCCTGATCAACGCCGATCACAAGCACGGTGTCGCTCACATACTGATGTGGCGGCACTTCCAGATTGGTTGGCGCTGGCACACCGCTGTAGACCCGACCGGCAAAGTCGAACTTCGAACCGTGGCACGGACAGAAAAAGCCCCCCTGCCAATCGGCACCGAGATCCGGCGGCGCGATTTCGGGCCGGTAGGTCGGCGCACAACCCAGGTGGGTACAGACACCCAACATCACCATCAGGTTCTGTTTGATCGAACGCGTCTCGGCGGCGACGTACACAGGCTGCTGTGGCATCTCGGAATCCGGGTCCGCCAGTTGGTCCTGCACCGCGTCCAGACTGGCGAGTGCTTCGTCGGTGCGGTTGACCAGCCAGACCGGCTTGCCACGCCAC
>CALDHJ010000034.1 GCA_937941555.1 uncultured Granulosicoccaceae bacterium
CAGATTGGCACCCGGAATCGGCGACATGCTGCCGTCTTCCTTGTATTTGCCTTTACGTGCACCCACCAGAAACGCGCCCGTCAGTGCGGCAATTGCACCACACATGTGAACCACGGCCGAACCGGCGAAATCCTGGAATCCCGCCTGGTCGAGGAAACCGCCGCCCCATTTCCAGTAGCCCTGAACCGGGTAGATGAAACCCGTCATGATCACGGCAAACGCGAGGAAGGCCCAGAGCTTCATGCGCTCGGCCACAGCACCCGAGACGATCGACATCGCGGTCGCCACGAACACCACCTGGAAGAAAAAGTCGGACATACCGGAGTAGTAGGTGTCGCCACCGCTCGCGAGCACGGCTTCGGCTGTGTTGTCTTCTCCGATCAGGAAAGACAAGCCCGGCCACCAGGCGCTGACGCCATCACCCGGATACATGAGCTTGTAGCCCACCAGGAGGTACATGATCGAGGCGATCGCGAAGAGCGCCACGTTCTTGGTCAGAATTTCCGCGGTGTTCTTGCCGCGCACCAGACCGGCTTCGAGCATGGCAAAGCCCGCTGCCATCCACATTACCAACACACCGGACACCAGGAAATAAAAGGTGTCTACGGCATAGGCCAATTCAACCACTGCTGAATCCATTGTTCTTGTTCCTCTTCTCTTAAAGGGCCGCGTCAGCGGTCTCGCCGGTGCGGATCCGCACAGCAGCTTCAATGTTCGTCACGAAAATCTTGCCGTCGCCAATGCGCCCGGAGTTGGCCGCGCTCTGGATGGCATCGACAACGGGTTGCATCATGTCGTCGCTGACAGCGACCTCGACTTTGAGCTTGGGCAGGAAGTCGACGACGTACTCGGCGCCGCGGTAGAGCTCGGTGTGGCCCTTTTGGCGGCCGAAGCCTTTGACGTCGGTAACGGTCATGCCGGTGACACCCAGCTCGGCCAGCGCATCGCGGACATCGCTCTGCTTGAAGGGTTTGATGATCGCCTGGATCAGCTTCATCGGTTCTTTCCTCAGTGAAACAGTCAACGACCTAAGCGCAACCGCCGTGCCACCCTTTTTTTTCCTTTATTTTCAATTTCTTATGTTTTAGGCCCAGTGTGCCAGGCAGTGATTTCGCACCACATCGGTGCGGCCAAAATCGATAGATGCACCACGGTGAAGCACGTTGTCGCCCGTGACGCCCTCGGAGCCAAAGCACCTCGGCCCGGCACCGGGGACAGGGGCTCATGAGACAATGGCGCGCAGTCAAACAGGCCGTTCAGCGACCCCGCCATGCCCTCCAATCCCACTCACGACACCGTGCAGTTGATGCAGACATTGCAAACACGGCACCCGCTGAAAACCTGGTCGTTGGTCATCACCTTCTTCGGCGATACCGTGCTGCCCCGCGGTGGCACCGTGCCACTGGCCGTGGTTGTGGCGGTGCTCGGGGCGCTCGGCATCGATGCCGCCACGGTCCGCGCGGCCGTGGCCCGGCTGACACGCGATGGCTGGCTGGTCCGCGAACGGCGCGGCCGCAGCAGCGACTACCGACTGGATGCCCGGGGACGCAGCACTTTCGCCGACGCCGAAGCCCGCATCTACGCTGCCTCCGAGCCCGATTTCACCGGGCGCTGGACCTTCGCCGTGACACACATGGGCGCGGGCGCCGAACGCAACGCCGTGCGCGACAGACTGCGCACACTCGGCTTCGGGGCGCTCGGCAACACGGTCTACGTGCGCCCGGTGACCGACCCCGAACAACCCGGCCCCGAACTTGACGGCGTCAGCTACTACGACGCGCAGCATGCAAACGGCACCGACCCAGCCCACCTGTTGGCAACGGCCTACGACCTGCCCGCAATCGACACCCACTACCGGCGGTTCACCAACGACTTCTCGGCCCTGGCCGCCACCGCGTCATCACTGCATGGAGTCGATGCGGCCGCCTTGCGCACACTGATGATCCACGAGTACCGCCGCGCACTGTTGCGCGCGCCGCAGCTGCCAGCGTCGCTGTCGCCCCTGCTCGCGCATCGCTCGCCGGCACGCGAGCTCGCAGCCCAGCTCTACGGTCAGTGGCTCGGGCCGAGCGAGGCCTGGCTCGATACCCAGCATTCAGCTTGGCTGCAGGCCGCCGATGACACCGTATCGACTCGATTCATGTGACAAATAAAAATTTGACGAATCATATTTTGTCACATATTCTGTGCGTATCAGAGCATCTTCAGGCTGCAGGAGACCGCCATGTATTCACAGGGTTTGATCGGCGCAAAGGGCGAGACCCACGAGGACGCTGATTTTCTCGCCGCATTCCAGGCGCGTATCGACGCCGAAGAGAAAATCGAAGCCAACGACCCCATGCCGGAGGGCTACCGCAAGACGCTACTGCGTCAGATCAGCCAACACGCGCACTCCGAGATCGTCGGCATGCTGCCCGAGGGCAACTGGATCACCCGCGCCCCGAGCCTCAAGCGCAAGGCTGCCCTGCTTGCCAAGGTGCAGGACGAAGGTGGGCACGGACTCTACCTCTACGCCGCGGCCGAGACGCTGGGCGCATCGCGTGAGTCGCTGGTCGACGACCTGCTCGAAGGTCGCGCGAAATACTCCTCGATCTTCAACTACCCGACCCTCAGCTGGGCCGACATCGGCGCGGTGGGCTGGCTTGTGGATGGCGCGGCGATCATGAACCAGATCCCGCTGTGCCGTTGCAGCTACGGCCCCTACGCACGCGCCATGATTCGGGTGTGCAAGGAAGAGAGCTTCCACCAACGCCAGGGCTACGAAATCATGTTGACGCTTGCGGCGGGCTCGGACGAGCAGAAAGCCATGGCGCAAGACGCCCTGAACCGCTGGTGGTGGCCGTCGCTGATGATGTTCGGCCCCCACGACAGCGAATCTGCACACGGCGAGCAATCGATGGCGTGGAAGATCAAACGATTTTCCAACGACGCGCTGCGGCAGAAGTTTGTCGACGCGACCATCCCGCAAGCCGAGAAGCTCGACCTCACTGTCCCCGACCCCGACCTCG
>CALDHJ010000035.1 GCA_937941555.1 uncultured Granulosicoccaceae bacterium
AAGCACTCGAGTTCATCGACGACGACGAGCTCGTTGAAGTCACGCCGGGTGCCATCCGCATTCGGAAGAAAATCCTTAGCGAAAGCGACCGCAAACGCGCGAGCCGCGTAGCCTGAGCACCGTCGCGCACCTGGGCGAGTGAGGTCTCACGCTGCTGGACGGTTGCCCAGTTCCTGATCGGGTGGGTCGGACGACACCGATTCACCCAGAACGTCGTCCAACTCATCGAGATCCTCGAATACCTCCGGGGACTCTGCCTCTGTTGCAAGTGTGCGTCGACGACGGCGGCGTCGACGTTTGCCACGCGCACCCTGCTGTAGTGCCAACCCTCGCGAAAAGACTTCAAGTGTGGCAGTCAGCAGCGCCAAAAACAGCCACGACGTCTTTTCGTAGTAGCTGATGTGGGTGAGATCCATCAGTGAATAGCCCGCCATGGCCACGAGCACCATCCTCGGCACCGCGTGGCCGCGGCTGCGCACATTCAACACCAACGCTCGCCAAGCGATCAGGGCGTAAATCGAGTAATACAAGAGCAAACCGACTAGGCCTGTCGAAACCGACACCTCGATCGGATTGGAATGGGAGTAGGTACCTGCTTCTGAGACGTGGCGGAAGTTGTCGAGACCAACACCAATAATCGGGTTGTCTGACAGAATCGCAATGCCCTCTCCGATCATGTCCGTTCGGGAATCAATCGACTCACCCGACTCAGCGCGTGAATCACCGGTCGCAAGGAAAGTGAAAAATTCCGAAACGCGAGTAACAATCGCACCCTCGGCATCAAATGTCTGCTCAATACGCTCGGCAACGATCGGGTTGGATTGCGCGACAATGAACAACACTGCTCCGACAACCGCGAACACCGGCGCTGTCACAATGGCCCGCGTCAGAAAAGCGCCACGCCATACCTTGAAAGCCCATGCGCTTCCTGCGAGCACCAAAACGGCTCCCAGGAGCGCCGTCCTTGACCCGCTGTTCATTGCGGCAAACATCAGCAGTGGTACCACAATAGCCCAGAGTAGCTGTAGCCAGCGCGCCCCACCCACCGCTGCACTCAACAGGCAAAGCGAGAGCCCCATCACACAGGCAGCACCAAACTTGTTCTCGTTCACGAGCGTACTCGCTACCCGCTCACCACCCTCGCGCAGCTCAGTGTCGGCTACTTGGGCGATGCTGAGTTCTGTAAAGGTCACGCCGTACGCCATTGCCACGGCGACGCCGTACAGCATCAGCAACATGGCAACCGATTTCTGCCAGACCATCACCTGCTGAACGCAGAACACCAATACAACCAACTGCAACATCGTCAGCGCCTTGAAAAAGGCGGTCTCCACATCGGGAGCAAAGAAGCTCGGCAGTGTTGAAAATGCAAGCCAGGCCACCAACAGTCCGACCTCTCGGCCGAACCACAACGCCCGGTTACCCAAAAAAGTCACCGCGAGGACGCAGGCGACAAAGGCACCCGACACAGCCAGGTTGATCAGGTTGCCACCGGGGAGTTCGGCCAGTAGCACAATCGAAAATATCACCCCACCGAGCAACATCGACGCGACAAAGGAAGGTTGGGTGCTGTAACCACGGGTGAATGCCATGTGTCAGATATCCGGCGAGGGGTTCGGCTACGATCGCTCAGTGCGATGACACTCCTGAAAGACAAGTTTCGTACCACGGAGACGCAGCTCGCGGTCTCGCCCCCGAGCTGTCTAGCGCCGCTGACGTTGCCCGCGCAACTTGGCTATCAGGTCGGCTCGAAGTTGCGACAACGGCTGGCTCAGGGATACGTGGTAGATGTGTGGGTTCACCAGCCTGAGGACACCGGGATCAAGACGCTCCATATCCGACATTCGCCGCTCGCGCATCAACTCGAGCGGCTCAGACTCAATCAATCGCCGACCGTCTCCAAACACCGAACAATGCAGGTCTTCGACACGAGACACATCCCCAGCCTTCAGCGTCCGCGATTTTGACGACTCGACCGGATGGTAGACGGAGTTGTCGCTGTCCACATCGAAAGACTCGTCGGCCGTTGACACCAGATCCACTGATGCATTTCCACGATGGTCATACAAACGTTGCACGCGTTTCTTACCGGGATTGGGTGTCTTGGACGCCGAATCCGACAGCTTCATGGCCGGTTGCCAATCCGAACCGTCTTCCACAGCAACCAGCTTGTACACACCGCCGAGAGACGAATCACCTTCTGAAGTGATCATGCGGGTGCCGACACCAAAGCTCAGACGCCGTACCAGTTGATCCGCATCGACACCGTAGCGCGATGCCTCCTGTTGAATCTGGGTGATGATCTGCCAGATGGCGAGTTCGTCCAGGTTGTTGGAGAGCGCAATTCCGACGTCCGGAAACCCGGCCGTATTCAACATCTTGGCCGTCTGGATACTGAGAAACGCCAGGTCTCCGGAATCAAGACGAACACCCACCGGCTTGTGGCCTTTCTTCTTGAGTTCCTCGAACACCTTGATGGCATTGGGCACGCCAGAATTCAACGTGTCGACCGTGTCGACCAGCAACAGACACTGGTCCGGGTAGTTGCGGGCGTAGGCCCGAAACGCCTCGATCTCGTCCATGCCGAGCGCCAGAAACACCTGAACCATGCTGTGGGCGTGCGTGCCGCGCGGCGCAATGCCAAAGTATTGACTCATGCCGACATTGGAACTGAAGTCGGCCCCGCCTATCAGCGCCGCACGGGAGCCCGCGTTGGCACCGAAGTCATGACCGCGGCGCATGCCGAAGTCGAGCATCAACTGTGATCGCCCAGCGTGCCGAATCCGTGCTGCCCTGGTCGCAATAAGCGTTTGATAATTCAGCATGGCAAGCAATGCCGTCTCGAGCAGCTGTGCCGCCACCATCGGGCCCTCAACCACCGTCAACGGGGTATTGGGGTGAACGACTCGTCCCTCTGGAATCGCTCTGATATTCAGCCGATCGAAGCTGCCGAACTCCTCCAAGTAAGCCAAATAGTCTTTTGAAAACAACAAATTGCCGACTGGGTCACGCATTTCGCGCAAGACGGAGAGCACACTCTCCCCGAAGGTAGCGGTCTCCATCCAATCCAGTAACCAACCCATGCCGGCGTTAACGCAGAATCCGGCCTGATGATTGCCATAGTCCGGGTAGCTTCGGAAGAAATGGTCGAACTGCACCTGCCGCTCGGCCAAGCCCTCCCGGAAATACACCTGGCCCATGGTGAGTTGGTACAGGTCTGTAAACAGGATGCTTTGGGGGTCAATCACAGCGACTTTGTCTCGAACGTTTGAAAACAGCGTGGTGACAAGAACGCTAGCACAAGGTCGGATTGTGTGTGATTGACCGAAACGCCCATGACACGTTGCTATTGAACCCGTCGACACCAACCGACTGCCGACTTTGCGAACAACTAATCGAGCGCATTAGTGGACATTGAAACACCGGCTTCCGGGGCAGTTCGGAGCCAGAAAAGCAACAGCTTTTTCACCCCGGCGCGTCAACTCGCAACACTGTCGCGAGCGTGGAAAGTAGCGATAGTGGGTGCGGTCGATGCAGCAAGCGTGTTTGCAGCGCTTTGGC
>CALDHJ010000036.1 GCA_937941555.1 uncultured Granulosicoccaceae bacterium
CGGCGAAGAGCATGAGAAAATTTACAACTCTGATCGCATTAACGCTCTCTTGGCTGGCGTGGTCAGGCCACTACGACGCTTTGCTTCTCACCTTTGGCGCGACCTCCGTGCTGTGCGTGTTCTACCTGCTCAACCGCATTGGGCTCGCCGATCTCGACCCGCAGAGTGCTCGCACCTTCGTGAAAATGATCGCGTACGTGCCCTGGCTTCTGCTCGAAGTCATCAAGAGCAACATCGCCGTTGCCAAGATCATCTGGCGGCCCGCGTTGGCGATCAATCCGGACGTGCAGGACGTACCATCCACTCAGCAGACGTCACTCGGTCTCGTCGCATTCGCCAATTCCGTGACGCTCACCCCGGGGACTCTCAGCATCAGTGCGGCACCGGGCACACTGAAAGTCCATGCGCTCGATGCCGCCTCGTTCGAGGGTGACGATTTCGCCGAAATGGACCGGCGCGTCACCGGCCTGGAGACCTGAGCATGTTTGCCGTTGCCATGATCGCGGTTCTGGTCACCATGTCGCTTGCGCTCGCGCGCGCGCTGCTCGGCCCGACCGTCTACGACCGCATTCTGGCGGTCAACAGCTTCGGCACCGCAGCGATCTTGTTCATCGCCGTGTTGGGCTACCTGACGGCGCGACCGGAATTTCTCGACATCGCGCTGGTGTACGCATTGATCAACTACATCGGCACCATCGCCGTGCTGAAATTCTTCAAATTCGGCGACCTCGGCCATGCAGATGATGCGGAGGACACGCTATGAGCCCGCTGGACATCGCAAGCTGGGCCCTGATCCTCGTAGGCAGCTTTGCCTGTGTCACGGCCGGGCTCGGCCTCATTCGATTGCCCGATTTTTTCTGCCGCTCACACGCTGGTGGCATCATGGATTCCCTCGGTATGGGGTGTCTGTTTGCCGGCATGGCGCTGCAGACCAGCTCGCCTCTGGTGTTGGTGAAACTCTTCTTCATCTACGCCTTCGTCTTGTTGACCGGCCCAGCGGCAATACACGCCCTCGCACGGGCCGCGCTGCACGCCGGACTCAAGCCACAGCTTGGCAACCGTGCCGGAGGTGACTCATCGACGCGCTGATCAATTTCACGTTGTTGGCGATGCTCGTGATACTGAGCGTCGCACTGCTGCGTATGAGAGACCTCTTCACCGTGGCCATGTTGACCGGCATCTACAGCCTTGTGATCGCCTGCTTCTTCATGCTGCAGGACGCTGTTGACGTCGCTTTCACCGAGGCTGCCGTTGGCGCTGGCATCACGACCGTACTCTTCCTCGCAACCCTGTCGATGGTCGGTCGTGAAGAAGCCCCGGCAAGCCGCATTCATCTGCCAGCGCTAGCCTGCACTCTCGCTGTCGGTGCGTTGCTGGTCTACGCCTCACAAGATATGCCCGCATGGGGAGACCCCAACGCGCCAGTGCATCAGCACGTCGCGCCGCGCTACATCGAACAGTCTGCCGACGAAGTCGGCCCACCCAATATCGTCACCTCCGTGCTAGCAAGCTACCGCGGCTACGACACCATGGGTGAAGTCGGCGTGGTGTTCACGGCCGCTATCGGGGTGCTGCTGCTGCTGGGCAACGGCACGCGGCGGCGTCGAGACAGCGACGGCGACTCGGAGGACCAGACGTGATTGACAAGCCGATTTCCATGAAGTCGAACCCCATCCTGCGCGGTGTGACATCCATCACCCTCGGCCCGATTCTGCTGTTTGCCTGGTATGTGCAGTGGCATGGCGACTACGGTCCCGGCGGCGGATTTCAGGCGGGCGTGATTTTCGCGGCCGCGATCATTGCTTATGCGTTGATCTATGGCCTCGACCGTGCACAACGCTTCATCCCACCCAAGTCTGCAGAGATCGGCGTCATGGCCGGCTGGCTGCTGTATATCGGCACGGGCGTGATCAGCATGCTGCTCGGTGCCAACTTTCTCGACTATGACGTGCTCGCGTCCGACCCGCTACACGGCCAACACTACGGCATTCTTGCCGTCGAACTCGGCGTCGGTATTACCGTCGCGGCCGTCATGATCGTGCTCTTCTATGCCTTCGCCGGGAGACGTCACCGATGATCGGCCTGCTCAACTACTGGGTGGTGTTCGCGCTGATGTTGCTCGGACTCTACATGACAATTTCATCGAGCAACCTGGTCAAGAAAGTCGTCGGTTTGAATATCTTTCAGACGTCGGTGTTCATCTTTTTCATCTCGATGGGAAAAGTCACAGGTGGCACCGCACCCATTCTCGATGAGGCGTACAGCGCCTATAGCAACCCGCTTCCTCACGTTCTGATCCTGACCGCGATTGTCGTCGGCGTCGCCACCACTGCGCTGGCACTCGCGCTCATTGTGCGCATCCGCGAGGGATACGGTTCCATTGAAGAATCGTATATCCGCGACAAAGACCGAGAGTCCGGATCATGAGCGCACAACTGCCCATACTGCAGCTGCTGTTTCCGCTGATCGCGGCGCCGATCTGCTCACTGCTGCACAACCGAAACGCGGCCTGGCTGCTGTCGGCACTAGCCACCTGGGCGAGCCTTGCAACGGCCATCGGCTTGTATTATCAGACGGCAAACGGCGCCGAATTAATCTACGAAGTCGGTGGCTGGCCCCCCCCTTGGGGAATCTCGGTCAACATCGACAGCCTGAACGCACTGGTACTGCTGCTGATCACCGGCATGGCGTCGGTGCTGGTCGTCGCCTTTCCCGCCAGTCTGACCATCCAATGGTTGGGTTCCCGCGCCCGCCTCTACTACACGGCCTATCTGCTGTGCTTCGCATCACTGATCGGCATCACGATTACCGGCGATGCGTTCAACGTTTTCGTGTTTCTCGAGATTTCGTCTCTGAGTACCTACGCACTGGTTGCCATGGGCCGCGATCGACGCGCTCAGTTGGCTGCCTTCCGGTACCTGATCATGGGCACCGTCGGAGCCACCTTCATTCTGATCAGCGTCGGCCTGCTCTACATGGCAACTGGCACACTCAACATGGCAGACCTTGCGGAACGCATCCCGGCCCTGCACGACAGCACAGTGGTTCGGGCGGCATTCGGCTTCTTCATCGTCGGCGCAGGTGTCAAGGTTGCGATGTTTCCAATGCACTTCTGGCTCCCGAGCGCGTACAGTTTCGCGCCCTCGATCGCAAGCGCCTTCCTCGCGGCCACCGCCACCAAGGTTGCCGTCTATGTGATGTTGCGGTTCATCTTCGGCGTGTTCGGTGCCGAACTCTTTTTTGATGTACTTGCGCTGGACCAGGTGTTCCTCGCGCTCGCCGTCGTCGGCATCGTCGTGGGCTCGCTGGCTGCGCTCTACCAGGATGACATCAAGGCCGTGTTGGCTTATTCCTCCGTCGCGCAGTTGTCCTACATGGTGCTGGGTATCGCGGTCGGCACTGCGTCCGGGCTGACCGCCGCCGTGGTTCACATCTTCAACCACGGATTGATCAAGGCGGCGCTGTTCATCGTGCTCGCCGGCATATTCGTGCGGTTTCAGTGCACTCGTCTCTCCGATCTGGCCGGGCTCGGCAAGTTTGCCCCCTGGACTGTCGGGGCGTTTGGGGTGGGCGCCATGAGCCTCATCGGCATCCCGGGCACCGCCGGCTTCATCTCGAAGTGGTATCTGCTGCTGTCGGTTCTCGAGCACGCCTGGTGGTTTGTCGCCCTGGTGATCATTGCGTCGTCCCTGCTCGCACTCGCCTACATGTGGCGCGTGATTGACGCCCTGTGGCTCAAGGAGCCGTCCCAGCTGGTCACTGAGCGCGGGCGAGAAGCGCCCTTGCGCATGTTGATCCCGGCATGGGTTCTGGCGCTCGCCAACTTCTTTTTCGGTATCGACACGACAGTCACGCTGGGCGCTGCCGGTCGGGCAGTCGCCTCTCTACTCGGAGTCAGCGCATGAGCAACCCGATTCCCGCGTTGGCGATCTGCCTGCCCTTGCTCGGCGCCTTGCTGGTACTGGCGAACAAGGACCGGCCAAACCTGCGCGACGGCATCAGCCTCGTCACGACCGTCCTGCTCTTTTTTCTGGTGCTCTCGCTCTACGGTCCAGTCATGGCGGGCGAGCAACCGGCATGGCAATTCATCTCCCCGATTCCGGGGCTCGCGATGGGCTTTCGCGTCGAACCGCTGGGCCTGATGTTCGCGACTGTCGCATCCGGTCTCTGGATCGTCACAACCGTGTATGCCATCGGCTACATGCGGCGCAACAAGGAAAAACGTCACACGATGTTTTTCTTCTGTTTTGCCGTTGCGATTGCGGCGGCGATGGGCGTTGCGTTTTCGGCTGACCTTCTAACGCTATTCGTGTTCTACGAGGCGCTGACGCTCTCGACCTACCCGCTGGTCGCGCACAAGCAGACCAAAGAAGCCCGGCGCGGTGCCAAGATCTACCTCGCCTTCCTGCTGACGACATCGATCGGCCTGCTGCTGGTCGCGATCATCGCGACCTACGCCACCGCCGGGACACTGCAGTTCACCCCGGGCGGCGTCCTGACAGACAAGCTCAGCGTGACGGGCCTGACGATTCTGGTCTGCCTGTTCTGCTTCGGCATCGGTAAGGCTGCTCTGATGCCGGTACACCGCTGGTTGCCATCGGCCATGGTGGCGCCCACACCGGTGAGTGCGCTGTTGCACGCGGTTGCGGTGGTGAAAGCCGGTGTCTTCACCATTGTAAAGGTGGTTGTCTACATCATCGGTGTCGACAACCTCGCGCAGACCGGCGCGGGTGACATCGTGCTCTGGACGGCTGCCTTCACCTTGACGTTTGCCTCCGTGATCGCCCTTCGAAAAGACAATCTCAAGGCGCGCCTTGCCTACTCGACGGTGGCCCAGCTTGCCTATGTGGTGCTAGGCGCCATGCTCGCCAACAGCGCGGGGCTACTCGGTGCCAGCATGCAGATCCCCATGCACGCAGTTGGAAAAATCACCCTGTTTTTCTGTGCTGGCAGTATCTACGTTGCCACACACAAAACCGAAATCAGCCAGCTCGACGGCCTCGGCCACCGCATGCCGTTTACCTTTGCGGCCTTTTTCATCGGTTCGGTCAGCATCATCGGTCTGCCACCCATGGGCGGGGCCTGGAGCAAGTGGTTTCTACTCATGGGCACGGCCGACGCACAGCAATGGATTCTGATGGGATTGCTGTTGCTGTCGTCGCTGATGAACATCGCCTACCTGTTGCCGATTGTCGGTCGCGGTTTTTTTCGCCCGCTACCCGCAGAGGAAGCGTCGCGCCTGCCAGCGGGCACTATCGAAGAATCCCCCATGACCTGCGTCATCCCGCTGAGCGTGACTGCCGCTGGCTGTGTCGCGTTGTTCCTCTACGCAGACGCCATTCACGATTTCCTGCTCCCCTTGTTTCCCTAGGGAGGAACCATGAGCCAAGACAAAAAAGAAAATACGTGGTTCGACAAGCCGGCCAACGTGAAGAAAATCATCACCGCTCTGTGCGTTGTGTGTGTGCTGCTCCTGGTCGCTGAATTCTTCTACCACAAGCACGCGCACTTCGGTGTCGAGGAGCTCTTCGGCTTCTACGCCTTCTACGGCTTCATCATGTGCGTGTTGTTGGTGCTGGCGGCCAAAGTCATGCGCGTGATCCTGATGCGCGATGAGGATTACTATGATTGAGGGTCTCAACCCCGCACTGATTCTCATATTCGGTGCGCTACTGGTTCCGCTGTTCCCCCAGCCCTGGCGGACGGCCTATGTCGTGTTCCTGCCACTGCTGTCCTTGTTGCAGCTTGTGCTGCACCCGTTTGGCGTTTTCGCCGAAGTACCGCTCTACGGCATGGTGCTGGAGACATTCCGGCTGGACGGCCTGAGTTTCATTTTCGGCCTGATCTTCCACATCGCCGCCGTGCTCGGCGTGATTTACGCGATCCACGACGACGATCCGGTCCACCCGACCGCTGGCCTCATGTACGCCGGAGCCGCCATTGGTGCTGCATTCGCGGGTGATCTCGTGACGTTGTTCATCTATTGGGAGCTCACGGCGATATCGTCGGTTTTTCTGATCTGGGCGCGCCGCACGGAGTCGGCTTTCAAGGCCGGTATGCGGTACCTCGTCATTCAGATCGGCTCAGGCGTTATCCTGCTTGCCGGATTGGTGCTGCATTTCAGCGAGACAGGTTCGATCACCTTTGGCGAAATGAACCTCGACACCATTGGTGGCAAGCTTGTTTTTCTCGCCTTTGGTATCAAATGCGCCTTCCCGTTCCTGCACAACTGGTTGCAGGACACCTACCCCGAAGCAACTGCC
>CALDHJ010000037.1 GCA_937941555.1 uncultured Granulosicoccaceae bacterium
ATCCTGCGAAACTACGGTATCGAGTCCGGCGACGTTGTCACCAGTCTCAACGGCGTTCGACTCGACAACCAGCGACGCGGACTCAAGGCCCTGAGGCAGCTGGTCACGGCCAGCAACATCGACATGACGGTCCTGCGAAACGGCGCCGAAGTACCAATCAGCATTTCGCTGCAATAGCCCACAGTCAAGGGTTTCCGTCCTCTCGCTCAAACCACCGGCAGCGCACCGGTGCCAGTGCCCAAGCCGACATCCCGGCAGTAATCTGACACCTCTCGAGTCGCCAAGATCTTGGCGTAGCAGATTGCGACAATTTTGCAACTCTTTTTCATTTTGCCGTTCAAATTTTTATACAATGCCAGGCCGATCAGCGGTTTGCGCGATCAATCTAGAGCGGAGTCAAAGACTTGAAGAGATATCGCAGTACCGATTTCGCACGAGCACTGGCAGTTTGCCTGGCGCTTGTGGTCGCTGCGCCCGCCTTTTCTGACGATGAAGCCGGTATCGAAGATCAGGACGGCAACTTCACGCTCAACCTGCCCAACGCCGATATCAGTTCGCTGATCACACTGGTATCCCGAAAGACCGGCAAGAACTTCATTGTCGACCCACGCGTCAAAGCCAAAGTCACGGTGATCTCCTCCACCCCGACCAACGCCGACGAGCTCTACGAAGTCTTCCTTTCCGTGTTGCAGGTACACGGCTTTGCCGCCGTCGAAACTGGCGACCTGATCAAGATTCTGCCCGAGGTCACGGCCCGTACCGGCCCGGTTCCCAACCTTGGCACCGACAACACCAGCAGCGGGAGTGATCAGCTGGTCACGCACGTGATCAAGCTGGACAACGTATCAGCCGCCCAGCTCGTGCCGATCCTGCGACCACTCGTGCCGCAACAAGGCCATCTCGCTGCAAGCCCGAACACCAACCAACTCGTCATCACCGACCGCGCCTCAAATGTCACCCGTCTCGTGCAGATCATCCGGCGGATCGACGTACAGGACGCCGGCAAGGTTGAGGTCATCAAACTCAGCCACGCCTCGGCATCGGAGTTGATTCGGATCATCAACACGCTCGAGACGCAGAACCGTGTCCCCGGTGACTCGGGTGGCTCCCTCAAGCTCGCGGCAGACGATCGAACCAACAGCCTGCTGATCAGCGGCGATCAGGCGGCGCGTCTGCGCATTCGTGGTCTGGTGGCACACCTCGACACGCCACTTGAAACCGGGGGCGGCACCAAAGTCGTCTACCTCAAATACGCCAAGGCCGAAGACCTGGTCAGTATCCTCACCGGGGTGTCGCAAGGGCAATCCAAAATCGGAATCAGCGAGTCAACTGACATCGGCAATGCCCAGGCAGTTGTCCAACAGCAGGCACAGCCGGTCACCGACGGGCAACTCGTCAATCAACAGCAACCGCAGCAGCAGTTGGTCAGCAATATCACGGGCGGACCCATTCAGGTCAGCCAGGAGAGCAATGTCGACATCCAGGCCGACGCGCAGACCAACGCGTTGATCATCACAGCCCCTCCCGGCGAGATGCGAAACATCCTCTCGGTCGTGCGCCAACTCGACATCCGCCGGGCACAGGTCATGGTCGAGGCAATCATTGCTGAAGTGTCAGAAAACACCGTGAAGGCACTCGGCGGCAACCTGCTGCTCGACGGCACGGCAAAGGGCTTGCCGGCGGTCGCGACCAACGTTGGCGATTTCTCGACTGACGCGGCGAACCTGGCTGCTCTTGCGGCGGGTACCGGCACGACGCTCGGTGCAGGGCTTTCCGCTCTGATCGGCGGTGAAAGTGACAGGGGCGGCATCGGATACCTGCTGCGGGCCATTTCGTCGAACTCGGAGAACAACATTCTCTCCACACCGACGCTGGTGACGCTCGACAACGAAGAAGCCTCAATCGTGGTCGGATCGAACGTCCCGATCATCACCAGCACCCAGCTTTCGAGCTCGAACGACAATCCGTTTCAGACCATCGAACGCCAAGACATCGGCATCATGCTGAAGATCAAGCCTCAGATTAACGAGGGCGACACGATCAAGCTCGATATTGAGCAAGAGGTGTCGCAAATCGAGGAAGACTCCACAACCGGCGCCTCTGACATCGTCACCAGCAAGCGAACGATTGTGACCAGTGTGTTGGTTGACGATGGCCAGACGCTGGTACTGGGCGGGCTGCTCGACGACACGGTCGGCGATACCAAAGAGCGTGTCCCCGGCTTGAGCAAGATTCCGATCATCGGCCAATTGTTCCGCTACAACAGTACGACGCGCCGCAAGCGCAACCTCATGGTGTTCCTGCACCCACGAATTCTGCGCGACAGCCGCACGGCGTCCTACTATTCCAGTGAGAAATACAACCTCTTGCGGTCCAAGCAGATGATCCCGGTGGATGACTTGCCGGGCGGTCGCAGCATCGAGACTCAGACATTGCCCGATTTCGACGTGTTCTTCCGCGGTAAGCCGCTTGGTGAAATTGCCATGCGCGGTGTCAGTTCAAGCCTGCTCGATACCAAGGCGAAGAGCGTCACCCAGTGACTGCCGAGCGCCTGACGGACGACGTACTGATTGGTGCGGCACCCGTCGGTGCGAATCCCGACGGCGCCACTATCGCGACGCCCTTTCCCGGGGCCCAAGTTCCCACAGAGGAACCTTCGGCCTCGGAAACGCGCTTCAGGCCCCTGCCATACAGCTATGCCAAGCGTCACCGCGTGTTGGTGCAGACTGACGCCGAGGGACAACTGGAGCTGCTCTACACACCGGAAACGCAGACCGCCGCCATCGTCGAGGCGCAGCGCAAGGCGGGCAATCCCAAGCAACTGCACGAGTTGCAGCAGACTGACTTCGACACCCAGTTGGCGCGATTCTACGAGTCCGGCCAGGCCACCAGCGACATCATCGACGACCTCGGTGACGAATACAGCCTGAACAATCTCGCAGATTCACTGCCCGAACCCGAAGACCTCATGGAGTCTTCGGATGACGCGCCGGTCATTCGCCTGATCAACGCCATACTGACGCAGTCGATTCGCGACGGTGCATCGGATATCCACATCGAACCGTTCGAAAAAGCATTGCGCATTCGCTACCGGGTCGACGGCGTGATGTTGAACCTGTACGAGCCGCCACGCGAAATCGCACCACTGATCATCTCGCGTATCAAGGTCATGTCGAAACTCGATATCGCCGAGAAGCGTGTGCCACAAGACGGCCGCATCTCCGTGCGCGTCGCCGGTCGACCGGTTGACGTGCGCGTCTCGACGCTTCCATCCGGCCACGGAGAGCGCGTGGTCATGCGCCTGCTGGACAAGCAGGCCGGCCGACTGAACCTCGACAAGCTCGGCATGGCGCCCGATGCACTGGAGATGCTCCGCGAGACCCTCAATCAGCCACACGGCATCCTGCTGGTCACCGGCCCCACGGGATCGGGCAAGACAAC
>CALDHJ010000038.1 GCA_937941555.1 uncultured Granulosicoccaceae bacterium
TTGCCGGCGCCGTTGTCACCGACAATGGCCAGTACCTCACCGGCGTTGGCGTCCAGATCAACGTTCTGAAGTGCTGTCACACCTCCGAATCGCTTGGAAATTTCACGCATCTGTATCAATGCGTCAGGCATAGGGATCCCCTCGGCTCGGGCAAATCGCCCGAAACCCGTGAAAAAGCAGGATGGATGCGCCGGCCGAAGAGCCGGCGCGTTGTCAGATCGGCTTACTGACGCCAGATGGCGGTGTAGGCTTCTCGGTAGGGGCTGTCAGGATCAAAGGCATTGCTGTCACCCATTTTTGCGAGCCCTTCCTGGGTCACCAGTGCTGGAGACGTGATGTAGCCTGAGCAGGATTCACCCTGTATCGCGCGGTTGAGCTCATCTACTAGCTGCCATCCTTGTAAATTGAGCGGTTCGGCAACGGTGATTGTCTGGTAGTTTCCGGTGCGGATGCGTTGGAATGCGGCCTCTGATCCGTCACCGGCGGAGCCCGCTTGTGGGCCGTCTGCTGCCGAGATGCCCGCTGATGCGAGCGCTGGGCCCATGAAGTCGAAATACAAGTCGTTGATCGCGAGTGCGTGTGTCCAGTCGTCGCCGTATTTCTGCAACAGGCTGATGGTCAAGGGCCCCATGCGCGTGGATGTGTCTGCGATCGGGGTGTCAACGTATTCGAGCACTGTGCCGCCCATGCCCTCGATCGTGTCCTTGATCCGGTTGGCCTTGTCGATTGCGATCTGGTAGGTGCTGTCTGTGAAGACAATGGCACCGATGCCGTCCCCCGCATCTTCCATCGCCCATTGTGCAGCGACTTCTGAAACGGTCATCGCGTCGGTTGAGATATTGGCGAAGATACCGCCAGGTGCGTCGCAGCCGATCTTGGGTCCCGAGTGCCAGGCCACCATCGGGATGCCGGCTGCCACCACGCCTTCAAGTGCGGCCTGTTGCTCGACGGCGTCAAATCCGTTGATCACCAATCCGTCCGGCTTGAGTGCAATGGCTTGCCCGATAGCGGCCGTGCGGCCTTGAATGGAACCCGCGCCATCGAGAATGCGGACTTCCCAGCCAATCGTGGCGGCGGCTTCTTCCACACCTTCGGTGACGCCGAGGATGCCACCGTTCTTGAGGTCAGCAGCAACTACGACAATGGAGCGTTCACCTGCGGCCGCGGGGCCGGTTGTCGGACCGTCCCACGCCGTTTGTGCCAGCGCGCCGGCGATCAGTGTGGAGTTGGCGAGTGCCAATGCGATGTACTTGAGTTTCATGCTCGTGTTCCCTCGAGTGAGTTGGCGCGTCAGCGCTTTTGAGTGCCTTTGTTGCGCTGTGCGTAACCGGCAATGCCGATGGCGATCAGCAGCGTGACGCCGTTGAAGAGCGGCTCGACCCAGAAGGAGCCGCCAAATTGCTGGATGCCGGAGATGCCAACCGCGAGGATCGCGACACCGACAATGGTGCCGAGCACATTCACGCGCCCGGGTTTGATGGTGGTGGAGCCGAGAAATGCGCCCACCAGAGCCGGTAAAAGGAATTCCAACCCGACACTGGCTTGTCCAATGCGCAGCTTCGAGGCGAGGATGATTCCCGCGAGCGCCGTCAGCGTGCCGGACGCGACAAAGGCGCCGATCACGTACTTGCGGGTCGGTATGCCGTTGAGTTGAGCTGCGCGTTGATTGGCACCAATGGCGTAGAGATAGCGCCCGACCGGTGTGTACTCGAGCACAATCCACATCGCCAAGGTGATGGCGAGAAGATAGAACCCGGTGATCGGCAGGCCGAAGACGAAGGTGGTCGAAATGTCATAGAAGCCATCGGGCAACAAGCCGACCATTTGTCGGCCGCCGGTGTGCCACAGCGCCAGCGCGTAAAGCACTGTGCCGGTTCCCAGGGTTGCAATAAAACTGTCAATCTTGGCGACCTCGACCAGCACGCCATTGAGAAAACCGACGAATGCACCGAGACACAACACCAGCAGCACGGCCGCCGGCCAGGGCAACCCAAGCTGGGTTTGCGTCGAGATGGCTAGGATGTGCCAAAGCACAATGCCGTAGCCCACGGTCAGATCTATGCGGCCCGCGGCCATCGGTATCATTGCGCCCAGGCTCAACAGGGCGATGATCGCCTTGTCCGAAATGATGGCGCGCACGTTCAAGAGCGTTGGGAAGGTGTCCGGCAACAGCACCGAAAAGAGCGCTATCAGGAAGACCATCAGGATGACCAGGCCATAGGTTGGCAGGAATCGCAGGGCCTTCTGCCCGGGGGTCAAGCCCACAAGTTCGGCTCTGGTGGGTTCGAGTGCGCTGCTCTCAAGCGACTGCATCGGTGGCTCCTGTTGTGCGCGCGGTGGCATTGGATGATGAGGCCGCTTGAATCAAACGTTCGGTTGACAACCGTGTCCCGCTGAGCTCGTCGACAATCTGGCCCTGGCTGAACACGATCGCGCGGTGGCAAATCGCGCTGATTTCCTCGAAGTCGGTGCTGATCAATAGAATGCCAAGCCCGGCTTCAAGTGCCTTGTTCAGCAAGGCGTAGATTTCCGCTTTTGCGCCGACATCGACGCCGGCTGTCGGGTCCTCACAGATCAATAAGGTCCGGTTGGTGGCGAGCCACCGGCCGATCACGACCTTTTGCTGGTTGCCGCCAGACAGGGCCTCGATGGCAAGCTCGGGTGCGTTGGGGGACAACCCCAATGACTCGCCAATCTGCTCGGCCTGATCGGCTTCTGCCTTCGTGCCGAGGATGTTCAGCAAGCGGCGTCCGAGGGTCGCGGGGTTTAGGAACGTGTTTTCGCGAATGCTGAGATTCATCGCGATGGATTCTTCGGTGCGGTCTTTGGCCACCAGGCCAATGCCGGATGCCATGGCCGATTTCGGCGAACGGAGATCAGGCTCCTCGCCCTTGAGGCGTACGCGGCCGCTGTGTGGCGCGAGGCCGAAGAGTGCGCGCGAAATGACCTCGTGCCCGGCGCCACGCAATCCGACCAGACCGACGATTTCACGCGTGCGCAAATCGAAGGTCAGCGGGCCGATGTCACCCGACGTGAAGTGGTCGAGTGACAACACGGTCTCTCCCGACTCGCCGTCCAGCTTCACCGTGCTGCGGGTTTTCCGGCCGACGATTTTCTGGACCAGCTCTTCCGGGGTGGTGTGCTCGATGCGGCGAACGCCCACCATCAGGCCATCGCGCAAGACGGCCACGCGGTCTGCGATCTGGAAGATTTCGTCCAGGCGGTGGCTGACGTAGATCATGCCGACGCCGCGGTCGCGCAGGGGCCGCAGTGCCGCGAACAACCGCTCTACCTCGTCTGCTGGCAAGGACGCGGTGGGTTCATCGAGGACCAGGAATTCGCTTTCGACCGCCAGCGCACGGGCAATAGCGACCAGCGATTTCTCGGTGCGGCTGAGATCTTCCACTCGCAGGGTTGGGTCGAAGTCGCAGTCGACACGCGCCAGTGCCTCGGTTGCGTAGGCCTCGACCTCTCGCCAGTTGATTACGCCCGCACGTTGGCTGAAGCCCAGTGCCAGGGCGATATTTTCAGCAACGGTCATCCACTCGATCAGGCCGAGGTCCTGGTGGATGAAGGCCACTTTCTGGCGCTGGCCGAAGCCGCCGGGTGCGTGCTGGTAGGGCTGTCCATCGATCAGCACCGCGCCGGCATCGGCGCGGTGGATGCCGCCGAGAATCTTGATCAGCGTGGATTTTCCGGCGCCGTTCTCACCGAGTAGCGCAACAATCTCCCCGCGCGCAACTGCCATCGAAACGTCCTTCAGGGCATAGGTACCCCCGAACTGTTTTTCGATGCGGTCGAAGAAGAGACCCTGTGATTGGTTCTGCGGCATGCGGCAACTCGCCCTGAAAGTGCACAATAGTGCAAACTTTACCCGTAACGTACGGTATACTTTTTCGGACTTGACGCGACTTGTCAAGAATTAAGTTATCGGTAAACTTGCAAGCGCATACCGAGCGAGAACCGCCATCAAGAGCAAACAGGTCAGCCTTTCCGATGTGGCCAGCGCCGCGGGTGTCTCAAAGATGACGGCCAGCAGGGTGCTGCGGAACGAGGGGGGATATTCGGAAGCAACCCGCGATCGGGTGCTGGAGAAGGTCGAGGCGCTGGGCTATCTGCCCAACCGCCTGGCGACCGTGTTCTCGGGAGACAGTCGGTCCACATTTGTGGGTGTGTCGATCCCGGATCTCGGCAATGAAGTCTTCTCCCAGGTGCTCGAAGGCATTGATGGCAAGTTGCGCTCGCTCGGGTACCAAAGCGTGCTTGGCTTGACCCAACACACGCTCGAAGAGGAAGAGAGCTGGATCAAGACGGTGTTGTCGTGGCAGCCCGCCGGTTTGATCCTGACCGGCCGCTCGCATTCACGTCGGGCGCTGGCGATGTTGCGTGGTGCGGGCTTGCCCATCGTTGAAATCTGGGACCTCAACTCGAGCCCGCTCGACGTCAGTGTCGGCATCAATCACTTCGACAGCGGCTTCGAGATGGGGCGCTACCTGATCGAGCTCGGTTACCGTGATGTGGCCTACGTTGGCACCTCACACGACACGGCCAATGCCGCAACAGCTCGCCTCGAAGGCTTTACCAAGGCCATCACGGCAAGCCAGGGCCGTGTAACCCGCCAGTTCTGCCTTCACGACACCGCGACCTTCTATCCCGGCTTCTACGGCACCGAACAGCTGCTTGCGACCGGCGCCGCGGTCGAGTGCATCTTCTATCAGAACGATTCAATGGCGTTTGGTGGCATGCAGTATTGCGAGCGGGCCGGACTCTCGGTGCCTGGCGATATCGGCATCGCCGGGTGGGGCGACATGCCCGTGGCTTCTGTTCTCAATCAACGATTGACCTCGATCCACGTCTCGCACCTCAAGATCGGTCAGCTGGCGTCCGAAGCGCTGGTGGCGCGTGTTTCGGGCGAGGCGTGTGCCACGTCGAACGACGTCGGGTTCCATCTGGTGCCGGGCGATACCGTGCGGCGAGTGGCGCAGTCGACCCGCCGCTAGCCGATTCGGTGACGGCCGGGCAGGCTCAGACACAAGACCACACCGACACTTGCGAGTGCGGCGAGGCTGCCGAAGGCCAGGGTGTAGGAGCCAAGGTTGTCATATGCCATGCCCACCAGGATCGGAGCAATGGCGCCGGCAACCGTGCCGCTGAACAACACCCGTCCGAACACCGCGCCGTGTTCCTTGAGGCCGAAATACTCGGCGACCGTGGGTGAAACCGCGGTGAAAAAACCGCCGTGTGCGATGCCGTATACCCCGGCCACGGCGTAGAGCCAGACGGGTTGCTGGATGATCAGGAGCGCGAGCAGCGAACCGATCAACAGCGCGAAGCCGGTCAACAACGCAAAACGTCCGCCCTTGCGGTCGGCGAGGTAGCCGAGCAGGAATCGACCGATGACGCTGCAGCCGCCGATCATCGAGAGAATGGTAGCCGCCTGCGTCTGGCTCATGCCGAGGTCGACAGTATGGGGTGCGATGTGTAGCGGGACTGACATCAGCGTGGCGAAAAAAGAGAACTGGATCAGGCACAGCGTCCAGAGCAGCCGTGTGCGTGCGCTGCCTTCTGCGAGCGGCGCGGGCTCGCTTGTATCGTCGTCAGTGTGGGCCGTGCCGACGGGTTGTGCGGTGGCCCCGACAGCGAGCAGGTGGGCTGCGATCAGCAACAGCGCGGCGGCGATCAGGCCGAGGCCGAGCACGGTGTGGCGCCAACTGAAGGCGACAATCGACGCCGCAACGAGGGGTGGCGCCACGACCTGACCGAGTGCGGTGCCTGTCTTGACAATGGCTGTGAAGAGGCCGCGCCGTTTGCCGAACGCGCGCGCGACAAACGACAAGGTTACGACATCGTGGGTGGCCATGCCCATGGCGACAAACACGCCGAACAAGGCAATCAGGTGCCAGGGTTGTTGCATCCAGGCCATCAGCACAAAGCCAAGCCCGATGGCCGTTCCTGTGACGCTCATGAGTAGGCGCGGGCCGTGTCGGTCGTTCAGCACGCCCGCTACCATCGCGAGCACGCCCATCATGAAGATGCCGATCGAGAAGCTCGCTGAGAGCAGGGTGCGCGACCAGCCGAATTCATTTTCGAAAGTGGTGAAGAACACGCCGTAGCTGAACAGGCAGCCCACGGCCGTGAACTGCGTCAGAAAGCCACCGGCGACGCCGTAGTAGCGCGAATCCCGGAAGATCGGCACCTCAGCTCTTCATCTTGTAGCCGGTCTTGAACATCCAGCTGACAACGGCGAGACACGCAAAGAGGAAGACAGCCACCGCAAGCAGGCTCCAGCCGACGCTGACATCGGACACTTCGAAAAAGCTCCAGCGGAAACCGCTGATCAGGTAGAGCACCGGATTGAACAGCGAGATGGTCTGCCACGCCGGGGGCAGCATGTCGATGGAATAGAAGCTGCCGCCGAGAAACACGAGCGGCGTGATCACAAGCAAGGGCACGAGTTGCAATTTCTCGAAATTGTCGGCCCAGATACCGATGATGAAACCGAGCAAGCTGAAAGTGACACAGGTGAGCACGAAAAAGCTCACCATCCAGATCGGATGGGCGATCCGGATGTCGACAAAAAAGCTCGCAGTGATGAGGATGATCGTGCCGATGATCAAGGACTTGGTGGCGGCAGCACCGACGTACCCGAGCAGGATCTCGAAATGGGATATGGGGGCCGAGAGAATCTCGTAGATCGTGCCGATGAATTTCGGAAAATAGATGCCGAAGGACGCGTTGCTGATGCTTTGGGTCAACAGCGACAACATCATCAGGCCCGGTACCAGAAACGCACCGTAGGAGACGCCGTCGATACTCTCGATGCGCGATCCGATGGCGCTGCCGAACACCACGAAATACAGCGAAGTTGAAATCACCGGCGAGGCGATGCTTTGCGCCAGTGTGCGGAAGGTCCGCATCATTTCGTTCACATAGATGACTTTGACGGCGTGCCAGTTCATTGGTCGTTCACCAGGTTGACAAAGATCTCCTCGAGAGAGCTCTGCCGGGTTTGCAAATCGCGCAGTTCGAGGCCGGCTTGCTGCAGTTCCTGCAGCAGCCGAGTGATGCCCGTGCGCTCCGCGCGCACATCGTAGGTGTAGGTGATGCTGTCGCCGCCGGGACTGAGTTCGAGATCGTAGTCGTTCAACTGCCCGGGCAGGGCGGTAGCAGGCGATCGGAGCTCGATGATCAGCTGCTTTTTCCCAAGCTTTTGCATCAACGTCGCTTTGTCTTCGACCAACAGAAGCTTGCCCTTGCTGATGACGCCAACCCGATCGGCGATGGCTTCGGCTTCTTCGATGTAGTGGGTGGTGAGGATGATGGTGACGCCGTCTTCGCGCAGCTTCGAGACGATCTCCCACATGTCTTTGCGCAGCTCGACGTCCACACCGGCAGTCGGCTCATCGAGGAAGAGCACGCGCGGTTTGTGGGCGAGCGCCTTGGCGATCAGAACACGGCGTTTCATGCCGCCCGAGAGCGTCATGATCTCGCTGTCGCGTTTGTCCCAGAGAGAGAGGTCAGTGAGCAGTTGTTCGACCCAGGCGTCGTCACGGCCCTTGCCGAACAGGCCGCGGCTGAAATTGACCGTGTCGCTGACGCGGTCGAAGGAGCCGAGGGTCAGCTCTTGTGGCACCAGGCCGATCAGGCTGCGGGTTTTGCGAAAGGCGGTAACGTTGTCGTGCCCGGCCACCATCACACGGCCCTCGGTCGCGTTGACGATGCCGCAGATGATCGAAATCAAGGTCGTCTTGCCCGCGCCGTTGGGGCCGAGCAACGCGAGAATTTCGCCTTCGTTGATCTGAAGATTGACGTCGGTCAGGGCTTCATGACCGGACTCGTATCGCTTTGTCAGGTGTTCGACCGACAGTATTGTGGACATGCCAAACCGCTACGCGAGGGGAATCGTCCATCGTAGCAGTTTCAACCGGATATGCGGGCGGTGGTTGGCTGGCCGGTGTCAGTCGATTCCCTCGCGTTGAAAACCGCGGTAATACTCCATCAGCGTGGCCTGGTCCTGGCCCCCGTAGCCCGCGGTCACCATGTGTTTGTGCATCTCGGCTACCAGTGCGGTCAAGGGTGCGGTCGTGCCTAGCGCGTTGGCGAGTGTCAGCGCACCGCCGAGGTCCTTGACCATGTTGTCGATGCGCCCGGTCGGACGGTAGTCGCGCGTTGCGTAGCGTGGCATGTATTCCTGCAGCAACGCACTGTCGGCGCGACCGCCGAACAGCGCCTTCGGAATATTCATCGGATCGATTCCGGCGTCTTCGGCGAGCTTGGTGGCTTCCGCCACCGCGGCAAAACCCAGCGCGCAGAGCACCTGATTGATCAGCTTCGTCGTCTGCCCGGCGCCGGCTGCGCCCATGTGGGTGATGTTGCTTGCGATGTGTGACAGCACGGTGCGCGCGCGCGCCACCGGTTCCGCATCGCCGCCGAGCATGAGGGTCAGTTCGCCGATCTGGGCCTTGGGCGCGCCACCGGACAGGGGGCTGTCGACCCAGTGCAAGCCGGCGTCCCGCGCCCGGGCGGCCAGCGCCTGGGTCGCATCCGGCGCGATCGACGACATGTCGATGATAACGGTGTCCGCCGCGGCACCCTCCGCCACACCGGCCTCACCGAAGACGGCGC
>CALDHJ010000039.1 GCA_937941555.1 uncultured Granulosicoccaceae bacterium
GCCTGCGGTGCCCAAAGGGTCAACCATGCACTTTGGCTTCAAAGACGGTCTGTCGCATTTTTTCAATGCCGACACCGGCAAGCGCATCGACTGACAACCTGTCAATCGAACCCGCAGAGCATGGCGACCGACTTGGTCGCCAGCGGGCACACCTTGTATTTCCTGTCTCGTGTTACCGTCCCGCCGCAACCCGTGCGGCGGCGGCAGTCTTCAAGGTGATAACTGAATAGGCTCCGCCGCTACCGCGCTAGCGGATCACGAGTTGCTGCGCAGCCCATCCCGATACAGCGCCTTCGCGAGCGCCAGGCACATCAGTCCCATGACCAGGGTAAAGGGCAGTGCACCGATAATCATGGCATTGCGCAGTGCGTCCATCGGGTTGTTGTCTCCGGCCGCCACGATCAGGGACCCGATCACCGCGGTGAGAATCACCCCCCAGACGACTTTGTGTTTGTTGCCCACTTCCTGATCGCCGCCCGACATGATGGTGTTCATCACGAGGATGCCCGAGTCGGCCGAGGTGACGAGGAACGTGAGGATTAACACAACACACATGACGGTGATGCCGGTCAGCAGTCCGCCGTCGAGCATCTGACCGAGCGTGACAAACAACTTCGCGGTGTTGGAGGCACCGATGATGACGCCCTCGGCGCCGCCGTTCAGTTCGAGGTCGATTGCCGTGCCGCCGAGGATGGTCATCCAGGCAAAGCACACAAGCGCCGGTGCGAACACACAGCCGATGATGAATTCCCGCACGGTGCGGCCTTTCGAGATGCGCGCGAGGAACAACCCGACAAACGGTGAGAACGCTATCCACCAAGCCCAATAGAAGGTGGTCCAGCCGGCCTGCCAACCGAATTGGCGTCCGGGCTCTCCCGCCGCATAGGCCGCAGTCAGCGTATCGGCAGGCAACGCAGCCGCATCGCCTTCAAGGCCGGACGTGAAGCCGTCAAACGAGCCCCAGGCGTTGGTCGCACCGCCCATCAAGGCCTCGGCGTGCGCCGCAGCATCTACCGGCAGACCCGCCGCAAAATCCGCAGCAGACTGTGGCCCGTATGCGAGAAAACTCAAGCTGAAGAAGTTCACCATGTAATCGACGAGGGCCGACGCGTAGGTGCTCATGGCGAAAACAAACGAGCCGAAGACCACGAAGGTCATCAAGAGTATCAGCGACAATACGAGGTTGAGGTTCGACAAGTACTTCACACCGCGGCCCACACCCGACACTGCCGAAATGATCGACAACCCCATGATCACGAACAGGCCCGCCAACAACCCGACTGTGCTCGGCGCAGGCGCATCGCCGGTGGTGTTCATGACCCACTCCATACCGGTGATCGCGTAGACCCCGTCAATGAACTGCGACACACCGAATCCGATGGTCACTGACACGCCGAGAATGGTGGCGACCACACCGAGAACGTCAACAATATGGCCGAGAAAGCCGTTCAACCACCGCCCGAACAAGGGGGTCAGCGCAGACCGAATCGTCAGCGGCATATCGCGCGTGTAGGCGTAGTAGGCGAGCGACAAACCGGTCACGACATAGATCGCCCAGGCGTGAAAGCCGTAGTGCAGAAAGGTGTAGCGATAAGCCGACTCGAGCGCGTCCGCTGAGTTCGCTGCGACCGCTCCGGATAACACCACCGGGTTGGAACCCCAGAGGCCAAGCGGCTCTGCGGTGGCAAACACCATCAGCCCAACCCCGAGGCCCGCACCGAACATCATCGAAAACCAGGAGAAGTCAGAGAACTCAGGCTTTTCCCCGGGTGGACCAAGTTGACGTTTCCCGGTTTGCGGCAACACCGCCAACACCACCAGGAAGAAAATGAAGCTGCCGACAACGATGATGTAAAAGCTGTTGAAGCGTTCCAACAAGGTCCAGTTCAAGCTGCCCAACACACCGTTCGCGTTGGCGGGCCAGATCAGCGCCCAGAGCACGAGACCGATCATGACCGCTTTGCTGAGCAGGGCGATCTCGAGCGAGTGACCCTGGTAGAAGCCCGTGCTGGAACGTGGAATCGACAAATCGGTGAATGGGGGTTTGATGGCCATACTGCTGCGCTCCCGGTTTTTAGCCTAGACACACTCCTCCACGGTGCCATCATTGTCAATTTTGTCGGGCATAGACGACGCGATTGGTGCCAAGGCACGTCGCCTCGCGGCAATTCAGCATCGAATGCGCATCGGTGCCAAACCCCTGCCAGAACGGGATGTATGCGCTTGCATTTTCCCGATCCTGCACCGCATGGTTGCATCTCTCTTATTTACAGGCCCGTCCGCCAAGGCCAGAAGGTGGGCCAGGAGGCGTCAGGCACTTGATTTCTCGCACCCGACCAACAGCCTGGGACAGCTCACAGGCCGTTCAAGCGCGACCGCACAGCGAGCAACCAACCCCGCCTTGCTGCATGCACCGCACTTGCGCGCAGTCAAAGCCCTTGCCTGTGGGCAGACGGCAGTAGGCGACGCGCTGGCTGCGCTCGCCTTGTGTTGTACAACCCCTGCACTGCCACCTCGGCGGGAACCCACTCTCGGCTGATCGCAATTCCACCAGACACCCCCATCACAGGTCTGTGCATCTAAGGCCGGCAAGGGCCAACACCAGTGCGACCACAGCAACCGAGCGTTTCAGGTGGGTGCGGCCATCTCGGGTGGCAACCCCGCCAGATTTTTTTCCGGATTCAAATCGCCATCTGCCGAGCCCTGTCGAACTTTCTGCACACCCGGTTTTTCACCTGGCTCCGGCGCGGGGCTTACAGAAGAGATCAGGTTGGCGCCACATCCGGCGCTCTGGCTGTCGCAGGTTACGGTGTGTACAACGCTGCTGACGCGCCATGCGCAGAGTGGGACGGCGAAGACGCCACCTTCTACACCGAAAGCGCACCTACTCCAGTCTGTGACATGTCCTGATCGACCCACCAGTACGATTCGCCGTTGGCACCACACACCATGTTGCGGCACAGCGTGTAAACTCTACCCGACGGGTTCGTCGGCCGTGTGATTGGCACCCGACCAATACCGCACAAGACGCCCTCTCACTCTACAGGGTTGTATTATTTTCAATTGCACACCGAGGAGAATCCAGCTGTGACCTCACCCAAACCGCGCGTCGGCGACGTCATTGAACCCACCACACTGCCACGCGTTGGCGGTGGCAGCGTAGCGCTGGGTACGCCAGCGGATCGCTGGACCATGCTGTTTGTCTACCGCGGCACGCATTGCCCGCGTTGCAAACGGTTTCTCAACAAACTGAATGCGGTGCTCGACAGCTGGACCGAGACACTGGATGTGGTGGTCACCTCGGCCGACCCGGAAGACCGAGCACGCGCGGACCAAGTCGAACACGGCTGGAATTTCACGCTCTGCCACAGCCTCACCGAGGACCAGATGCACAGCCTGGGTGTCTACGTGTCTGACCCGCTCTCACCCGAGGAAACCGACCACCGCTTTGCCGAACCGGGCGCCTTCGGCATTCGCCCTGACGGCAGCTTGATGTTGGTGGACATTTCAAACGGCCC
>CALDHJ010000040.1 GCA_937941555.1 uncultured Granulosicoccaceae bacterium
AGGTGCGCGCGGCATGACGGCCTTCATCGTCGAAAAGGACATGAAAGGTTTCTCGACTTCAGCCCACTTCGACAAGCTCGGCATGCGTGGCTCGAACACGGCCGAACTGATCTTCGACGACGTCGAAGTGCCCTTCGAAAACGTGCTCGGTGAAGAAGGGCGTGGCGTTAACGTGTTGATGTCCGGGCTCGACTACGAGCGGGTTGTGCTTTCGGGCATCGGCGTCGGCATCATGCACGCCTGCCTCGACCACGTCGTGCCATACCTGCATGAACGCGAGCAGTTCGGCCAGCCAATCGGCAACTTCCAGCTGATGCAAGGCAAGCTCACCGACATGTACACCGCGATGAACACCGCGCGCGCCTACCTCTACGCCGTTGCGGGTTCCTGCGACCGCGGTGAGGTCACGCGACAGGACGCTGCAGCCTGCGTGCTCTACGCAAGCGAACAGGCGATGTTCCAGGCGATTCAGGCGGTCCAGGCGATGGGTGGCGCCGGTTTCCTCAACGATTCTCCGGTCAGCCGCCTGATGCGCGACGCCAAACTCATGGAGATCGGTGCGGGCACCAGCGAGATTCGCCGCATGCTGTGCGGGCGCGAGCTCATGAAGGTCACTGCCTGAGATGGCTGTTATTGCGTCACAGGTCTCGACCCACGACTCGGCCTTCAGAACCAACCGCGAGCAGATGCTCGAGCAGCTCGGCGAGATCGAGACAGCCGCTGCGGACGCCGCAGCGGGCGGCGGTGAACGATCCCGCGAGCGACACCTCGCGCGCGGCAAACTCCTGCCTCGCGATCGGGTCGCCGGTCTGCTCGACCCGGGTTCGCCCTTTCTCGAGGTCGGCGCGACTGCCGCGCACGGCCTCTACGACGGCGCCTCACCCTGCGCCGGTGTGATCGCCGGAATAGGGCGGGTGCACGGCCTCGAGGTGATGGTCGTGTGCAACGACGCGACCGTCAAAGGCGGCACCTACTACCCGATGACGGTCAAGAAACACCTGCGTGCGCAGGAGATCGCCGAGCAGAACGCGTTGCCCTGCGTATACCTCGTCGACAGCGGTGGTGCGAACCTGCCGAATCAGGATGAGGTGTTTCCCGATCGCGACCACTTCGGCCGTATCTTCTACAACCAGGCGCGGATGTCCGCAGCCGGCATCCCGCAGATAGCGGTCGTGATGGGTTCGTGTACAGCGGGTGGCGCCTACGTGCCGGCGATGTCGGACGTGTCGATCATCGTTCGTGAGCAGGGCACGATCTTTCTCGCCGGCCCTCCGCTCGTGAAGGCCGCAACCGGTGAGGAGATCGACGCCGAGTCGCTCGGCGGTGGTGATGTGCACACACGCTTGTCAGGCGTGGCCGACATGCTGGCCGACGACGACACCCACGCGCTCGCGCTGGCGCGCCGCGCCGTTGCCAACCTCAATCGCCGCAAGCCCGAAGCGCTCGTGCGCCAGGCGCCGGTGGCGCCGCGCTACGATAGCGAAGAGCTTCTCGGAATCATCCCGGCCGATCCGCGCACACCGTTCGACATCCGCGAAGTGATCGCGCGCCTGGTTGACGATTCCCAACTCGACGAATTCAAGCCGCGCTTCGGCACCACGCTGGTGTGCGGCTTTGCCCACCTCAACGGCATGCCGATCGGGCTGATCGCCAACAACGGCGTATTGCACAGTGATTCAGCGTCCAAGGGTGCGCACTTCGTCGAGCTCTGCTCACAACGCAAAACGCCGCTGATATTCCTTCAGAACATCACAGGCTTCATGGTCGGCAGCCAGGCCGAGCACGGCGGCATCGCGCGCCACGGGGCCAAGCTTGTCACAGCAGTCGCGACCACGTCGGTGCCGAAGATCACGGTGCTGCTCGGTGCGAGCTACGGTGCCGGCAACTACGGCATGGCCGGGCGCGCCTACAGCCCGCGCTTCCTCTGGACCTGGCCCAATGCCCGGATTGCCGTCATGGGCGGCGAGCAGGCGGCGGGCGTCCTGGCGACGGTGCAGCGCGAGGGCACCGAACGCCGCGGTGGCAGCTGGAGCGAGGCTGATGATGCGCGGGTCAAGGACCCGATCATCGCCCAGTTTGCCGAGCAGTCGCACCCGCTCTACGCCTCGGCGCGGTTGTGGGACGACGGTGTGATCGACCCGCGCAAAACGCGTGACGTGTTGACGCTGAGCCTGGAGTCCTGCCTCAACGAACCCATTGCAGACACGCGCTTCGGCGTGTTCAGGATGTGACCGTGTTCAGCAAGATATTGATTGCCAACCGCGGCGAGATTGCCTGCCGCATCCAACGGACCGCCCGAGCGCTCGGCATCCAGACCGTTGCGGTCTATTCCGATGCCGACGCGGACGCGCAGCACGTGCATGGCGCCGACCAGGCCGTTCACATCGGGCCGGCGCCCGCGACCGAGAGCTATCTGCAGGCCGAACGCGTGATCGAGGCAGCGCGTGCGACCGGCTGCCAGGCGATCCACCCGGGCTACGGTTTTCTTTCGGAAAACGCGGCCTTTGCCGAGGCCGTCGCTGCCGCGGGTCTCGTGTTCATCGGCCCGCCGGCGAGCGCGATCACGGCGATGGGCCTCAAAGACGCCGCCAAGATCCGCATGGAGGCCGCCGGGGTGCCGGTCGTGCCGGGCTACCACGGCGAGTCGCAAGACAGCGCCACGCTCGCAGCAGAAGCCGATCGCATCGGTTACCCGGTGTTGATCAAGGCGCGCGCCGGTGGCGGCGGAAAGGGTATGCGCAAGGTGGAGAGTCCCGTTGACTTCGACGCCGCATTGGCGGCAGCGCAGCGCGAAGCGCAGGCGAGCTTTGGCGACGGTGCGTGCCTGATCGAAAAGTACATCTCCTCACCGCGCCACATCGAAATCCAGGTCTTCGCCGACGCCCACGGCAATGCCGTCCATTTGCACGAGCGCGATTGCTCATTGC
>CALDHJ010000041.1 GCA_937941555.1 uncultured Granulosicoccaceae bacterium
ACATTGTTCACCGTTGCGCACGACGCCAAGATACAAGTCGAGTTCAACCCGGCAACTGTGGCCGAATACCGGCTCATCGGCTACGAGAACCGGGCCCTTCGCGAACAGGACTTCAACAACGACCGCGTGGATTCCGGCGTGGCACTGAGCACCATCGGGTTCGGTCAAGGCAACTACAACGATCACCTCATGGAGCAGCTGGCCGACCACGGCAACGGAAATTACGCCTACATCGACTCCTTGCGTGAAGCCCGCAAGGTACTCGATCAACAATTGGGCGCCACGTTGTTCACCGTTGCGCACGACGCCAAGATACAAGTCGAGTTCAACCCGGCAACCGTGGCCGAGTACCGGCTCATCGGCTACGAGAACCGGGCCCTTCGCGAGCAGGACTTCAACAACGACCGGGTGGATGCCGGCGACATTGGCGCCGGTCACACCGTCACTGCCTTGTACGAAATCGCATTAGTAGGCAGCGAGGGCGCGCAGCTCCCCACCCGCCGTTTTTCCGGCACAACGCCTGTTACCGCCTTTGACACCACGTCACTTGCGGACGTTCGCCTTCGCTACAAGCGAGCGCATGACGACGCCAGCGAGCTCATGACCCGGCTGATTGATCGAGCGGACGCGGTTGACCAGCCGAGCGAGCACCTGCGATTTGCCGCGAGCGTCGCAGCCTGGGGCGACTGGTTGCGCGACGGCGAAGTCGGCCATCAATTCGGACCGAAAGCCATCACAGCGCTTGCGCGCGGCGCACTCGGCGCCGACACCCACGGCTACCGTCGGGAATTCATCGACCTGGTCTCCTTGAGTCAGGCGTTGAAGGGCCAGAGCTGATGCGCGGTACCCGACGCGCTTCGCACTAACATGCACCCGGTCGTCGTCGCGCGCCGTGCCATGCCCTCTACAATGGGGGGCATGGCACAGTCGGATACCCACCCTACCCCGGACGACACCCTGCTCGCCCGCTACGCAGCGGGTGATGCCGGCGCGTTCGACAGCCTGTATGGCCGCTACAAAGACCGGGTCTGGCACTACGCCTACCGCTCGGTGGGATTCGACAACGCCGCGGCTGCCGATGTTTGTCAGGACATCTGGTTGAAGGTGGTCCGCCACGCCAAACGCTATCAGCCGAACGGCCTTTTCGACCGCTGGTTGTTCGGCATCGCACACAATACGCTCATTGACCGTTTCCGGCGCACCGACCCCGTGGCAAGCTCGAGCCCGGCCGAACCGCCAGACCTCGCACGCTTCGTCGAGCGCTTCGCCGTCACCGATCAACTCGAACACGCGCTGCGGCAACTCAGCGCAGCGCAACGATCTGCCTTGTTGCTGCACCATGTCGAGGGCTACACCCTCGACGAGATTGCCCAACTGGAAAACACCGGCCCGGAGACGGTCAAAAGCCGCCTGCGGTACGGCATCCGCTCGCTCAGACAACTGCTCGGAGGCAACCATGGCCCCCAGTGACCACAACCGCCCCGAACGGGACGCCTTCGACGCCCTGCCGAGCGGCACACCACCACCTGGCCTCGACACGCGCATCAGCGCACTCGCCCGCGACGCCGTGACACCGCGTCGCAGCCGCCGACTGACCCAGTTCGCCGGCAGCCTCGCCACCCTCGCGCTCGCCGCGTTTCTGGTGCGCCCGCTGTGGCACGCCGCACCCGACACTGTTCCCACGCCCACGCCCGGCTCGGCTGAAGTCAGCGCACCAGTCGCGTCCCAGATCAGCGCCGCGGCCGAGGCAGACGAGCTGGTACTCGAAGAGGCCGTGATATTCGACCGTGCCGAGCGGGCCACCGCGGCGGTTGCCGACACGCGCAACAAGTCGTTTGATGCCAGTCAGACCCTCGGCGCGAGCTCGGGCATCGACACCGCCAGTGTCTTGAGCGAAATGGCAAAGTCTCGCGCCGCGAAAAGCCCGTCTCAACGTGTTGAAGTCGCCAGCGAGACCGATGATGCGCCGCCGGTGACAGCCGCGCAGTGGTGGCAACAGATTCAGACCCTGATCGAATTCGGCCACACGGACAAAGCGAGACGCGAGTTCCGATTGTTGAAGGCACAACACCCGGATTTCACGCTGCCTGACGGGGTTCCAGCTGCGACGCGCGCGCTGCTCGGCCTGCCGAATCAGGAATAGCCAACAACCGGATCGATGCGCCTCAAGGCCGTCACGCCACTGAGCGCATCACTCGGCAGCGAAGTAGCTGTCTCCATACCAGGCCTCTGCCGAGCCGAGTTGGTTGTCGGTGTCGCTCATGAGCACCAGGACATCGATGTGATCTATGTCGACGCCAAGCAGGCGACGAAAATCCTCGCGCACGTTGCGCGACTCCGCATACCACTGGCCGGTCTTGTCCTGTGTGCCGCGCACCGCGACCATGATCGAGTGTTCGGGCAGCCAGGCGTTCGGCCAGCTCGCACCGCGCGCCTGGCTTCCAGACCACACGTAATTGATCGCAAAGGGTTTGCGCAGCAGGCCACGCTTGTACACAACGTACAGCCGTGCGGCGTAGTCATCCCCGTCCCGCGACAACTCATCCAGACCCGTTGGCCCGTGGTCCACCCGCCACCGCCAATGAAGTACTGGAGTGCGCGTCAAATCGACACGGGTCTCGTGGTAGAGCGCAGACGCCGTGCCCTCGCTGACCGCCTGCAAGGCGATGCCGGACCCCGCGTCGCCCAGTGTGTAGCGGGTTTGCCCGCTGAAACGGTGCTCGACCCAGCCTGTGAGATCAGATGCCGAGAACCGGCCCAGCCACTGCGGGGCGGCGGCGCCAAGGCACAGCAGGCAACAGCCGAACACCAGACACAGTCGACGAACGCCGCGACAGTGTCGGTGCCCCACCGCAAAAATATCTGCTCTCAGTGTCAACCGCACACTGGTTTCCGCGTTGTAAGGACCACAGGCTCTGGGCATGTGATTCCGACTCTCTATAGACCACACAGGATGCGAGGCATGAAACAGACCACGCCACGGACTGCGGCGGGCACAGTGGCACCAACACCGCGCACCCGGACGTCACGGATGCGATGCACCGATTCTCACGGCCGATATGCTCTGCTCGGATTGCCGCAGGCCACCGCCCACACCCCCCGTGAGACGGCACTAACCGAGTGGCTCGACGCCGACTCACGGTCATCAGCCATTGAAAACTCGCCGCATCTGACAATGCGCGGCTGGTGTAGCCCTGGCACCTCCTGAGGACATTGCGTGTTGTATTTTCCAGCTGACAGCTTCGACGACAGCAGCAGCCCGGATGCACACTGCGGCCTGCCTGCGCGCGCGGCCTCGGTGTCGTCGATGACACGCGCTAGCGCAACACTGGACACCACCACGACACCCCGCCCGAGAACCCGGCACCCGGGTGCCCCCACGCGCGACAACCCTCTACAATTGCGCAAACAGCTACTGACGGCCCCCTCCGGTGCGGACCCCTCTGCACCAACCGCGACAGCCATGAACGATGACCGACATCCGTCACATGACAGCGTGGCCACGCCCCAATCACTCGAGAGCTTCCTCGCGTCGGTGGAACAACGGGCCTATGTCATGGCAAAGGTCGCCACCGGCGACCCGGACAGTGCGCTCGATATCGTGCAGGAATCCATGTACCGTCTGGTCGACCGCTACAGTGCGCGTGACCCAAGCGAATGGCGGCCGCTCTTTTTCACCATCCTGCAAAGCCAGATTACCGACCACCATCGCCCCCGAGGGGTCTTGGGCCGCTTGCGACGCTGGTTCGGCGACGCGGACAATGACGTCGATGCAACTGATCAGCTCGATAGCCACCAGGCCGATCCGGCAGACGTTGCGGATGCCGACGCACTCGGTGGCCGTCTCATGCAGGCGCTTGAGGGCCTGCCTGCGCGCCAGCGTCAAGCTTTCATGCTCAGGCAGTGGCAGGGACTCAGTGTGGAGCAGACAGCCGAGGCGATGGGGATCTCCGCTGGCAGCGTCAAGACACACCTGTCCCGCGCACTCGAACACCTGCGGCACAGTTTGTTGGAGCACCCGCAATGACTGACCACACACGCGACGTCAGCGATCAATACACGTCCGAGCAGGTCGTCAAGCAGCTCAACGCCGAAGTGGCCGCGCTCAACGCCGTCGAGCGCGCGAAACTCGCCGCCGCCCGCCACCGGGCCGTCAGCCGCCTCGGTACCCGACGCTACGGCTTTCAAGCATGGCACGGGGTTGCCGCCACAGCGGTATTGGCACTGGCCGTGGCACTTCCGTTGTGGCAGAACAGTGGCGAACTGACAGACCCCGACCGCGTTGTCGCAGCCCCGGGCGAACCCGACACGCTTTTTGGCGATCTGCCCTTGCTCGCGACAGGCGATGACGTCGAGTTCTACCGCGATCTGGAATTCCTGATGTGGCTCGAGACCCAGGATGAAAATGCAACCTAAGAAAACCGCAACGGCGTTGTTGTTCACACTGGGATGCGTGTTCGCGGACAACACCCCACCGGACATCGAGCTGCTCGAACTTCTCGGTCAGTGGCAGGAACTGTCCGAGCTCGGTGTCGACATCGACCAGGTTCTCGAAGATGTGCCAGAGCCTGACGGGGACCCGCGCGACAGCGAGCGGGAGGCGTCCAGGACAT
>CALDHJ010000042.1 GCA_937941555.1 uncultured Granulosicoccaceae bacterium
CCATTTTTCACGAGGTTTTCGGCAACAAGTTGCGCTTCAACCGCATCGGCACTGTCTTCTGAGGTGTCAAATTCGAGTGGTCCGACGACCGCGACCGTTTCCTCAAAGGCCTGTTTGTCCATGCGGGGACTGAGCATCACGTTGTCGATTGCGATGCCCGCGTTGTCACCTTCTGTGCCTTTCTCGTAGATCTTCAGATCGCCTTCACCGTTCGGCCCGGCCATCACATTGATATCAATGTGTGCCCAGCCCTCGCTGTTATCACCGGAGATCTCGGCTACAAGCTTGTAGTTCCAATAGACCTTCAATGTACTGGCACCGTAGTAACTGTCATCGCCCTCCTCAAAGCCGTGGTATTTCGCGAGGTCGAAATAGTCGAAACTCAAGGTCAGGGGTTGCTCGTCCTTGAGGTTTTTCACTTGTTGAAACAACGAGGAGTTCTGGCCTGTGCCACCCATATCGAGAAAGTGGTTGGCCGGCGGGCGCCATCCGAAGAAGTCGGTACCGGGAAAAAGAGCATCGCCGGTATCGGCATCAAGTCGACTAACCGGTCCGCGTGGGCCACCGGGACCGCCAGGACCACTGGGACCACCGGGGCCGACCAGACCAAGCCCACTGATGTCCCAGGTGTTTTCGGGCAGCTGGTTGAAGTGGTTGTAGTTTCGGATGTTGTACCCAGCGTCCTCGGGGTAGTCTCCCGCCTGCTCCCAACCCTTGAGTTCGGTCAGTTTTGATGGGAAATCGCCTTTGGGCAATCGTTCGAAGTCACCATTCTTAATACGGATTCTGCTCATAATATCGTCCTGATTTACATTGTGAATACACCCGAACAGTTCGTTCCGGACACGTTCTCAACTCCAGCGGTCACGCACCGTCACTGGCAAACACTGTCAAGCCACGCACTGCTATACCTCCCGCATAGCCCGGTTAAAGCTATCCGTCAGGGGTTGGGTCAGGTAGTCGAACAGGCTGCGTCGGTGCGTGAGAATCATCACTTCCACCGGCATGCCTGCGACAAGTTGGTTTTCGGCCCGGACATCCGTGCTCAGGGCGATCTGCGCCAAGTAGTAGCGCTCGCCGGTCTGGGCATCCTGGACCAGATCAGCCGAGACGCTGCGCACGGTTGCTTCACTCGGGATGGCTGAGCGCTGACTGAAACCACTAAACCGGACTTGCGTTGTCTGTCCAGACGCTATGTTGTCGATGTCGGTCGGGTTGACCCGAGCGTGCACGACCAGCGGCGAATCAGACGGCACCAGATCGAGCAATTTCTGTCCGCGTTGGATCACTCCGCCAACGGTGTGCACTTGCATGTCGAGCACGACACCGTCGATCGGCGCGACGACCGTGGCACGCGACCGCACGTCCTGCGCCGTTGCATGTTGTTCCGTCAACAACGCGACCTGTTCTTCGGCAGCCTGCAGATCCGAGAGCACGCCAGATTGCCACTCGCGTTCGGCAAGTTGACGTTTCAGCGCGGTTTCGGCCATGCGTTCGTCGAGCACACTGAGCTGGGACTCCACTGCACTACGTGCGCCCTGCTGTGCCAGCATGTCGCGCTGGAGGCCCCGCAACCTGACCTTCGACACCATCCCGGACGCAAACAATCGGTCGAGATCCCCGATCTCGTCCCTGAACAAGGCGATGTGCTCACGGTGCATGCGCAGCTGCTGCCCCAGGTTTTCGCGTTGCTCGCTCAGTTGCTCAAGGCTCTGCGTGTAGATGGCAAGCGTTTGTCGGAGCTGGTCGCGTCGGTGCTGGAACAGCGCCAGCTCCCGCGCTCGAATCGCCGCGTCGTTTGTGGATGCCAGACCCAATTGGTGTAAATCCGTCCACGCCGGGTTGGCCGTGTCGAGCTGCTCGGCCAACAGCCGGTCGCGTTGTCGAATCGCCGGCACCAGTTTGCCGATCACCATCATTTCGTTGGCGAGAGCCTGGGTGGTGTCGAGCAAGAGCAGAGGCTGACCGGCACGAACCCAGTCGCCCTCCTGAACGGCGATGTGCTCGACAATGCCACCCTCGAGATGGTTGATGGTCTTGCGGTGGACGTCCGGCATCACACGCCCTGTCGCGATGACGGCTCCGTGCAAGGGTGCAATCACCGCCCAGAGCCCCATCAACGCCGCCCCTGCAACCATCGCAATCACTGCTCTGCGTTGGTGTGGTCGAATGGGCGGTTCGGAAAGGGTATTCATCGGACGAGCCGATCGGGCGTCTGCAGAGCGCCTAGCCTCGACCCAGCGCACGCTCGCACTCACGAGCCATCCAGCCGCTGCTGCCGCCAAGGTGAGTGGTGCAAACACACTGTCGGCAGAAACCGGCGCCGCGGAACCCGCGTCGGCGGGCAGGTGTATGTCAACTTTTGCGACGGGTCGATACTCAGGCAAGGGTCACCTCCACAACACCGTCATTTGAGGATGAAGGCTCGCCACGCCGCGCGGGTGGCGCCGGTGGAACCATCGGACCCAGGCGCTCGATGCGTCCCGCTTTGAGAGACAACACCGTATCGATATGGCGAAAGAGCGCCGGCGCGTGGGTGACCAACACCACTGTGACCGCGCGCGCTTTCATTGCATCGAGCACCGACAGCAACGCCCGCTCTCCGATCCGATCCAGGTTCGCTGTCGGCTCATCCAGCACCAGCAGTCGGATATCGCCGTAGACCGCGCGGGCGAGAGCCAGGCGCTGGCGCATGCCGCCACTGAGTGATTGACCACCGTGACCAAGCCGCGTCTCGTATCCCTGTGGCAGAGCCAGTATCAATTCGTGCACGCCAACCAGCTGCGCCGCCTCGATGACCCGGCCGGAGTCCACCTCGCCGTGCCGTGCGATGGTCTCTGCAACGGTGCCTTCGAGCAGATCCACGGACTGAGACAGGTACCCGACATGGCGGCCCAGCTGCGAACGAGGCCATGCATCCAGACGGGCGCCATCCAATCGAACTTCGCCTCGGGTGGGCACCGTCACACCAACCAATATTTCGATCAGGCTCGACTTGCCGGCCCCGCAGGGCCCGCTGACCAACAGCGACTCCCCGGCCCGCAGCCGGAGGTTTACGGCCTGCAATATTGCCTGATCACTCGACTCGGACTTGAGGCCGATATTGTCGAGCACCAGCGCACCTGTCGGCGCGGGCAGTGTGACACGCTCAGCCGCAGTATCCCGATTCGTCAGATGCGACTCCAGACGCACCCGAGCCGCGTTGACACGCACAGCAGAGCGCCAACCACTGATCGACTGCTCCACCGGCGCAAGCGCACGGCCCAGCATCACAGACGCCGCAATCATGGCACCACTTGCGATCTGACCGTTGATCGCCAACCACGCGCCGGCGCCCATGGTGAGGGTCTGCAAGCCGAGTCGGACGAAACGGCTGATCGCGGCAATGCGCGCTGTCACTGCTTCGGAATAGTCTCGCGCGCGCTGCGCCCTGTCGGCGGACGCCTCGAGCTTGCGGACAACCGACCCGCTCATGCCCATGGCGACAATGGTGTCTGCGTTCTCGATCGCCGTGTGTACCATGCGATCCTGCACACCGCGTGTCGCCGTGTCCTGCTCGATCAGTTTGCGCGTCAACCGGTCGTTCAACAGCGCAAAGGCAAAGAGCGTCAGCGCCCCACCTACAGCGATGGCACCAAACACCGGGTGAAGCAACCACATCACGGCAAGAAAAACCCCAACCCAGGGTGCGTCGAGCAGCGCGGTAAACGCCGGGCTGCCGATGAATTCCCTGACCGTTCGAATGTCTTCAAACGCCGCGCGGCCGACTGTCTGCCGCCCGGCAGATGCAGCGACACAATGGTCGAGCATGGGCCCGTTC
>CALDHJ010000043.1 GCA_937941555.1 uncultured Granulosicoccaceae bacterium
CACGCGTTCGCCTTCGATCTCCACCATGCAGGCGCGGCAATTGCCATCGGCGCGGTAACCGGGCTCTGGCGAATAACACAAGTGCGGAATCGACGTGCCATGGCGCTTGGCGACTTGCCACAGCGTTTCCCCTGCCTCAGCCTGAACCGTTTTGCCGTCGAGTGTGAATTCGATTGTCATGCCAACACCTCCGGAAAGTGCTTCATCACCGAAACCAACGGGTTCGGTGCCGCCTGGCCGAGACCGCAAATGGACGCGTCCATCATCACGGTCGCAAGATCCCGCAACGAGTCCCCATCCCATTCGGGCTCGGACATCAGCGCCACCGCCTTCTCTGTGCCATTGCGACACGGTGTGCATTGGCCACAACTCTCTTCCATGAAGAATTTCATCAGGTTGAGTGCCACGGCTTGCATATCGTCCTGATCACTCAGTATCACCACCGCGTGCGAGCCGACAAAGCAGCCCTCCTCCGCAAGCTTGCCGCCAAAATCGAGCGGTACATCCGCCTTGGCGGCAGGCAGGATACCGCCCGAGGCCCCGCCCGGCAGATAGGCGACGAACTGATGGCCGTCCGCCATGCCGCCACAGTAGTCATCAATCAGGGACTGCGCTGTGATGCCGGCCGGCGCGAGTTTGACGCCGGGGTCGCGCACGCGGCCCGAGACCGAGTAGCTGCGAAACCCGGTGCTGCCGTTGGTGCCCTGATCGGCAAACCACGCGGCACCGCGCTCGATGATCTCCGGCACCCAGTAGAGCGTTTCGATGTTGTTCACAAGTGTCGGCCGGCCGAATATCCCGACCTGCGCCACGTAGGGTGGGCGGTGGCGAGGCAAGCCGCGCTTGCCCTCGATCGATTCGATCATCGCCGACTCTTCGCCGCAGATGTAGGCACCGGCGCCGCGACGCAGATGAATGGTGGTGTGTGGTGACAGGCCTGCGGCTTCCACCGCTGCGATCTCGTCGGCGAGGATCTTGAGCACTGCCGGGTACTCATCACGCATGTAGAGATAGACCGCCTCGGCCTCGACCACATGGGCCGCGATCAGCATGCCCTCGATGAACTGACACGGGTTGGATTCGAGATAGTGCCGGTCCTTGAAGGTGCCGGGCTCGCCCTCGTCGCCGTTCACGGCCATGAGCCGCGGCCCGGTTGTCTCGCGTACCAGTGACCATTTGCGACCGGTCGGGAATCCGGCGCCACCGAGGCCACGCAGGCCCGCGTCCGACAAGCCCGACACGATAGCGTCGGCGTCGAGCTCACCGCTCAAGCACTTTGCGAGGGTCCGGAAGCCACCCGCCGCGCGGTAGGCCTCGAGTGCCGTGTGCGACGGCATCTCGGGATGGCGCTCGCCACTCTCCACCACGGCGACCACCGATTCCGGTGTCGCGTTATCCACATGGCGGTGACCCACTTCCACCACCGGCGCGGACTGACAGCGGCCCATGCACGGCGCGTGCAACACCCGCACGGTGTCGTCGGTGCCGGCTTCGAGCGCAGTGTAGAGCTGCTCGGCACCCGCCAGCATGCAGCTGAGTGAGTCACAGACGCGAATGGTGGTTGCAGGGGGGCGCGCCTCGTCGTCGCCGACCACGTCAAAGTGGGCGTAGAAGGTTGCGACTTCATAGACTTCCGCCATCGGGATACGGTGGCGGTGCGCGAGGGCCACGAGCCGCGCCATCGGCAGGCAGCCCTCGGCGTCCTGGATGGCATGCAGGTGTTCAATGAGCTCGTCGCGCGCGAGCGCATCGCCGCCCAGCAATTCATCGAGCCATTCGAGGTCGGTCGGTTCGACGCCCCGCCCTTTCGGTTTGCCAAGGGCCTTGCGGCCGGATGATCGAAAGCGGTTTTCCTGGGCCGTCATGGGATGTCTACCTGTAAGCCTGTCGGTTTCGAGATGCTGGGTTCCAGCCCCCGATTGCCTCAATAGTAGCTTGGTCCGCCGGGCCGTATGGAGCCCGGGCTCAAGCCGATTTCACTGCGCTCTGTGCACAAAACCCGCCGCGACCAGGCGGGCGGGCGGGTTGAGTTGCACCGTTCGAGACGGGCCTCAGAACAAGCCCTGTACCTGGCCGTCGGCATCGAGGTGAATCGCCTCGGCCGCCGGTACGCGCGGCAAGCCGGGCATGGTCATGATGTCACCGGCAATGGCGACAATGAAACCCGCGCCGGCAGACAGGCGCACTTCACGGATGTTGACGCTGTGTCCTTCCGGCGCACCTTTGAGGTCGGGGTTGGTCGAGAATGAATACTGCGTCTTGGCCATGCAGACCGGCAGATCGCCGTAGCCGTCTGCTTCCCAGTCGGCGAGCTGTTTGTGCACCTTGGCGTCGGCTGTGACGTCTTCTGCACGGTAGATCTCGGTGCACACGGTCTTGATCTTGTCGAACAGCGGCATGTCATCGGGGTAGATGGGCGAGAAGCTGCTGGTGTCAGCAGCATCGACCACCTCGACCACGTGGCGCGCGAGTTCTTCGGTGCCGGCACCGCCGTTGGCCCAGTGGGACGCGACAATGGCTTTTGCGCCGAGCGATTCAGCGACCTTGGAGACGGCTGCGAGTTCGGCGTCGGTGTCGTTGATGAACTGGTTGATGGCGACGATCGGGGTCACGCCGAATTTCTTCACGTTCTCGAGGTGACGCGCGAGGTTCGAGCAACCGGCCTCGACCGCGGCGACGTTCTCGTCCCCGAGGTCACCCTTGGCCACGCCGCCGTGCATCTTGAGTGCGCGCACCGTTGCGACCAGCACCACGGCAGACGGCGCGAGGCCCGCCTTGCGGCACTTGATGTCGAAGAACTTCTCGGCGCCAAGGTCGGCGCCGAAGCCGGCTTCGGTGACCACGTAGTCAGCGAGTTTGAGCGCAGTCTTGGTCGCGGACACCGAGTTGCAGCCGTGTGCGATGTTGGCAAACGGGCCGCCGTGGATGAAGGCCGGGTTGTTTTCGAGCGTCTGCACGAGGTTCGGCATCAACGCATCTTTAAGGAGTACCGCCATGGCGCTGTGCGCCTTGATGTCGCGGGCACAGACCGCTTTGCGCTCACGCGTGTAGCCGACCACGATCTTGCCGATGCGGTCGGTCAGGTCGTCGAGGTCTTTGGCCAGACAGAAGATCGCCATGATCTCGGAGGCCACCGTGATGTCGAATCCGTCTTCGCGCGCGAAGCCGTTCGAGACGCCACCGAGACTGGACGTGATCTGGCGCAGCGAACGGTCGTTCATGTCGACCACGCGGCGGAAGGCGATGCGGCGGGTGTCGAGTGCGTTGGCGTTGCCCCAGTAGACGTGGTTGTCGATCATCGCCGAGAGCAGGTTGTGGGCAATGCCGATTGCGTGGAAGTCACCGGTGAAGTGCAAGTTGATGTCTTCCATCGGCACCACTTGCGCGTAGCCGCCACCGGCTGCCCCACCCTTCATGCCGAAACACGGACCAAGCGACGGCTCGCGCAGGCAGACCGTGGCGCGCTTGCCGATGCGGTTCAGGCCATCGCCGAGACCGACTGTTGTCGTCGTCTTGCCCTCGCCCGCCGGGGTCGGCGAAATCGCAGTCACCAGAATCAACTTGCCGTCCGGGCGATCGGCCAGCGAATTGATGAAGTCGTAGGAGATCTTGGCCTTGTGCGGACCGTATTGCAGGAGCTGGTCAGCCGGAATGTCAAGTTTGGCGCCGACCTCGGTGATCGGGTTCATTGACGCTTCGCGAGCAATTTCGATATCGGATTTCACGGCCATTTGATGTGGGTCCAGCGTGGGCGCGCGGTGACAGCGCAGGGTGGTAAGGGAAAGCACGTGGGGCGGCACCGATAGATGCGCGTGAAACCAATTCACCCACGTTTACCGGCGCGCTCGTTGCGCCCAGAGTGGGCGCGATTGTGGGCGCACGCTGTGCCGCCGACTTTTCCCCTAGCGCCTGTTAATCGCCTGAAATGGACAGTTTGCGACATCCGGGTGACGCTGGCAGACCATTGGCCACCCGGCGAAGCCCGAGATCTCCAGCTGGGACGGGCTTGCGACGCGCGTTATCCGCCTTTGCCGCGGTCGTACAGCTCCTGCAACAGGCCGTCCGGCAGGGCCAGCGCGCGCGCCAGCTCGTCGAGCCAGGCTCTCTCCAAAAAGTTGTCGAGGTCGATCACGGTGAGCGAAGCGAGGTAGATTTCAGCCGCCTCTTCCATATCGGTCACCCCGTCGGCAACGTCATTGGGCTCTAGCGGCTTCTTCAACTCCGCCTGCAGCACGGCCACGGCGTCCGCAGGCAGATCGAGGTCCTTGAGGCGCTCTTCGATTCGGCGCTGCTCCTCGTCGTCGACATGGCCATCCGCACGGGCCGCCGCCAGCATCGCGCGAAGCAACCGCATGCTGCGGGCGTCTGCCGCGTCACCGGTGAGGGTATCGACCGGCGTGGGTGCCGCCATCGCGGCCTGCGGTGCAGCGGCGCCACTCGCCTGCTGCTTGCTTTGCCAGTTGTTCCACGCCTTCCAGGCCACACCGCCAATCGCGGCCACACTGCCGAGTTTGAGCGCGGTGCCGGTCAGTTTGCGGCCACCGCCAGTGCCCAACAGAAGCGCCAGCACACCCGCGGCAGCGGCACCCTTGCCGAGATTGGACAAGGCGGCGTCACGTTCCGGACCGGACTCCGGCAGATCGAAGACACGCCCGGCCGCCTCGCTGCCCTTGCTGGTCACATCCTGGCCAAGCTCGCGTCCAGCGCCGAGCAATTCGTCCAAAAGGGTCTTGGTGTCCACGTCAACTTCTCCCATAGTGCAGCGCGTATCATACGGGGGACGCACCCCAAACTCACAACGACGTTGCCGACAAAAGAGTCCGTTCGGGAGGCCACATGCCATCAAAAACCATCTACCTGCTGTCCGACGGCACAGGCAACAGTGCCGCATCGTCCCACCGCAGCAACGTGTGGAGGTTTTATCAGGCCCTGAAGCTCGGCCGCAGCAGCGACCAACTGGCGTTCTACGACGACGGTGTCGGCACCTCGAAATTCCCCCTGACGCGCGCTCTCGGCGGTGCATTCGGCATCGGCCTGAGCCAGAACGTGCAGGAACTCTATGCGGCGCTGTGCCTGAAATACCGGCCCGGCGACCGCATTGCGATGGTCGGATTCAGTCGCGGCGCCTACACCGTCCGACTGCTGGCGGCACTGATCTGCAAGCTTGGCATCGTGCCCCTCGCCGACAACGACGATATGCACACATGCGAGCGCGCCTCGCCAGACAACTGGGCCCACCTGCCACAAGACCGCGCCGGGCGCGCCCAGGCCATCGCGCGCGCAGCGTGGCGAACCTACCGCTACCGCTCGCACTGGCGCGAGGAAGACCGGCCCGCCGGCGAGTGGCCGAAAGGTCCGCTGGTCAGCCTGGTCTTTCACCAATACACCCAAACAAGATTCCGCGAGCGCTACCTTGCCGGAGCAAGCGAGAGCTACCGTGCACCGGAAATCAGCTTTCTCGGGGTGTGGGATACCGTCGCCGCCTACGGCTTGCCAATCGACGAACTGGCACTGGCAGTCAATCGCCTGGTGACACCGTTGCGTTTCGGCGATCACGATCTCAATCCCCGCGTGCGCTGCGCCAGGCACGCCCTCGCGCTGGATGAAGCCCGGCAGACCTTCAAGCCACTGATCTGGAACGAGCTCTCGACCGAGCGTCACCCGAATGTAAAGCAAGTGTGGTTTGCCGGCGTCCACGCCGACCTCGGCGGTGGCTACCCCGATGACGCACTCGCCAATCAGGCGCTCGACTGGATGATCGAAGAGTGCAAACAAGCTGCCATCGATCAGGGCTACGAGGCCCGGTTCAAGGAGAGCGCCTTGAACACGATTCGCGAGATCGCGCGCTACGACGGCCCCATGCACAACAGCCGTCGAGGTCTGGCGGCACTCTACCGCTACAAGCCGCGCAACATCCACGCGCTCTGCCAACAGGACGTCCACGACAGTGTGGACCTGGTCACGGTCAAAACCGATTCGGTCATCATCCACCACTCGGCCGTCAACCGCTTTCTCGCCTACCACGACGGCTACGCGCCAGCGGCGCTCGTGAAACCCTGGGGCCATCCCTACACGGAGCAACTGCCGTTGCGCATCGACGCACTCGGCCCGACTGCGCGCAAAGGCGATCTGTACCAGTCTATCAACCTGCACACCAAGGCACGCCAGCGCATCCAGGAAAACATCGTGCTGCGCCAGATCAGCCACAACATCAGCGTGGTTGCGTTGACCGTGCTGGCGGTATGCGCGTGCATCATTCTCGTCGACCAGTGGTGCACGCGCTCACTCAACCACTCGTCGATGCCCGAGTTCATCGGCATGATCGTGTCGGGCCTGGCATGTTCTGCAAGCCAGATGTGGTCGGTGAGACTGAACAAGCGCGGGCAGATACTCGCGGACTTCGTACTCGCCCCCACTCGCACCGAGAGTGAACGTGTGGCGTCGGCCGCGGCCGCCGGCATCTTCAAACAGTCACGCGCCGAGGGGTTCGCGATGTCACTGCTGGGCCTCGCGCCGGCCCGCAAGCCCTATGTGCGCTTCGTCAACTTCTGGCTGCCCTGGATTCTCGTGCCCGGGGTCACCCTCCTGATCGGCTGGCTCCTCGTGCGCAGCGCCATCGCCGCCTACGGTGCATTCGAATCCGTTACCGCATCCCTGTGTCTGGTTGCGCCCTGCCTGTGACCGCGACAGGCCGAGCCCGATCAACCGACCGCATTACCCGAATCGACATACCGTTTGAGCAAGACTTTCAGACCTGCCCGCAAGGTCTGATCGCGTGTCTTGTAGACGTGGTAGTCGTTGAGCAGATCGTTCTGCAATACCCCCACGACAGCCTGAAAACAGAAACTCAGGTCATTGCCTGAAACATCGCAATCCTCGCGATCGAGAAAACCCGCGTGCAGGTTGCGAACGATTTTCCGCGCCGATTGCCGCATGGGCTCCCACGGGTCTTCGGGGTCCAGGATGCGCAACAGCGCCTCGCGCAAGACCCCGCGCCAGCGAGCTGTGAAGATGTCGGTCATGAGGTCGACGAGTTCATCCAGCCCCGCTTCCAAAGGACGCGAGCGCAGATATTCCGCTGAAAAGCGCGCTTCAACCATCACATTGGAGTTGTCGACCGTGGTGGCACAGAGTGCCCTGAAAAAAGCGTCCTTGTCCGTAAACCGCGCGTAAAAGCCCCCCACTGACTGGCCACAACGCTCAGTCAACTCAGAGACCGACAACGCGTCGAAGCGTTTTGTGTTCAGCGCCAGCATCCCGCCTTCAATGAGTGCATTGCGCGCGACAAGACTGCGCTGCTGGCGAACATCGACAACACCGGGCACACCGCTGAAGGCATCGAGATGGGTGAGTGGGGTTTTCATGGCATCCATCGCATCGACCCTACGGGATTGGCTCGACAGCGGTCAAGACGAATGCGAATCTCTATTCGGCTTTATTGACAATTACAAGCCGTGAGTCGTAGTCTGGGTTGGCACCCCCGCGGATGGAACGAGGAGACATCGCATGCTGAAGACAGTGACGACAACGCTGAGCGCAACCGCCTTGCTACTGGGGCTGATGAGCGCACCAGCTCAAAGTGCCACCAAGATCCGTGTAGCCAACTGGCTGCCGCCTGTCCATCACATGACGGGCACTCTGCGCGCGTGGGCAGACGAACTCGAAGCCGCCTCCAACGGTGAGATCGAAGTCGAAGTCATGAGCGCTCCGCTCGCCAAACCCGACGGCCAGTACGACCTTGCGAAGAACGGCGTCGTCGACATCGCATGGAGCGTCGCGGCCTACCACCCGAAACGCTTCTGGAAAATGTTTGCGGTGGAACTGCCATTTGCTGCACCTGACGCTGAGACCGCCGGAGTTGCCGCCTGGCGCTGGTACGAAAAAAACGGTTTCATCGCCGAAGACACGGCCGACACAAAACTGTTGGCGCTTTTCGCACACGCACCACACCAGTACCACAGCTCGAAACCCCTGACCTCTCTCGCCGATTTCGAGGGACTGAAAGTGCGCTCCGGTGGAAACGGGGTCAAGATTGCAGAAGCGCTCGGCGCTGTACCGGTGTTTCTGCCACCCGGCCAGACAAACGAAGCCCTGTCACGTGGCACCATCGACGCCACCCAGTTTCCCTGGGAATCGGTCAAGGGGTTCCGGCTCGCCGATGTCACAGGGCACCATCTGATTGTGCCTGAAGGCACTTACTCGGGCATTTTCTATCTCACGATGAACCCCAAGACCTGGGATGCATTGAGCGATGCGCAGAAGTCCGCAGTGGAACAGGTCAGCGGTGAGTGGGGCTCGCGCTTCATCTCGGCCAAGTGGGATGCGGCAGACCAGGCCGGCCTCGATGCTGCGACTGCCGCAGGCAACACCATCAGCACCTTGTCTGACGCCGACACGGCGAGCTTGCGTGAAATGATGCAGCCGCTCAGCGACGCTTGGGTCGCCCAAGCAGACGAAAACGGTCTGGACGGCGCCGCGCTGCTTGCCGACTACCAGGCCATTGTAGACAGCCTCAAGTAGACCCCGTGGATCGGCCGGATCGCCACAGCGGATCCCTCCCACGCCTGGCCAGGCTGTTTGCCTGGCTGGGCGCTGCTGTTCTCGTGGCAATCATGTTGCTGACCTTCGCTGACGTGGTTGGCCGCACCTTTTTCGCACGCGCACTGGTTGGCACCGTCGAGACCATTACACTGCTCATGGGGGTGCTTGTGTTTTTCGGTCTGGGTTGGACGGAAGTGGCCAACCGACACATTCGCGTTGACACCTTTGTCGACCTCGCGCCGAGCGCGATCAAGCGGGTGATCACGGTCATCACCAGCTTGCTCTCTCTCTTTGTGGCTACGGCGCTGATGTGGCGCTTGCTGGTGCAGACACTCGACCAGATCCTCGCCGGCGAAACCACCCAGATCTGGTCGATCCCCTTCTGGCCGACCGCCGTTGCAATGAGCGTCGGCATGACGCTGTTCGTTGCAGCACTGGCGTGGCGCAGCTGGCAAGCGCTCACGACCCTGTTCGGTCGCCCGCAGTGAGCAGTGAAACGGTCGCAATCTGGGTTTTCGTGTTGTTGTTTGCACTGCTCGCTTCCGGCATGCACCTGGGACTCGCGATGGCGGGTGTCGCGGTATTGGGTACGGCCTTGATCATCGGAGTCGACGGCGCACTCGCACTGGCCGGGTTGTCCGTGTACGAGTCCGCACAGAGTTTCGAGCTGTCGGTGATTCCCCTTTTTGTGCTGATGGGATCGGTCGCGTCGCGAACCGGTATCAGCGCAGATCTCTACCGCAGTGCAAACCGCTGGCTGGCGCGCACGCCAGGTGGGCTGTGCCACGCGACCATTGTCGCCTGCGCCGGCTTCGGCGCCGTGTGTGGCTCGTCGCTTGCGACGGCGGCCACGCTGGGCCGCGTGGCGCTGCCCGAAATGCACCGATTCGGCTACAGCAAGTCCCTTTCGGCCGGCAGCGTTGCCGCTGGTGGCACACTTGGCATCTTGATCCCACCGAGTGTGATCATGCTGATCTACGGCATCCTGACCGAGACCAGCATTGGTGATCTCTTCCTCGCGGGCATTGTGCCGGGCGTCATTCTGACGCTCCTATTCATGGGCACTGTCGCGCTGCTGGTCCGGTTCAAACCCGACGCCGCACCCTTTATCGCACTGACGCCTCCGGAAAATTCCGGCACAGACCCCACGCGAATCTGGCCCGCAGGGCTGCTGTTTCTGATCGTCATTGGCGGTATTTACGCGGGGATCTTCACGCCAACAGAGGCGGCCGGAATCGGTGCAGTGGGTGCCATTACACTGGGGATGGTGATGAAAAAGCTCAACCGTGCTGCGCTGGCCGATGCCTTGTTCGAAACGGTTGAAACCACCGCGATGATTTTCCTGATCCTGATCGGTGCCATTCTGTTCTCGGGCTTCCTCTCTCTCTCCGGCACGCCAGGCATGCTCGGCACCTGGATCGACACTCTGGCACTGTCGCCGCTCGCAACGCTGCTGCTGATCATCGCGCTCTATATCCTGCTCGGCGCCTTCCTCGACACCATGGCCATGATCATCCTGTCAATCCCGATCTTCTTCCCGATGGTGATGTCGCTCGGATACGATCCGGTCTGGTTCGGCATCCTCGTGGTGTTGGTGGTGGAGCTCGCGCTTATCACCCCGCCGCTCGGAATCAATGTCTTTGTCATTCGTGGCTTGTCACCCGACACCTCTCTCATCGAGGTGTTTCGCGGCGTAATGCCATTTTGCGTCGCCCTGCTGATCATGATCGCGTTGATCATCGCATTCCCGTCGCTCGCCCTTTTCGCTGTGGAATTCAACTGATGGCTCAACCCAATATCGTTCTGATACTCACCGACAATCAGCAGGCCTCGACACTGGGCTGCTACGGCAATACCGAAGTCAGAACACCCAATCTCGATCGCTACGCGCGCGAGGGCATGCAGTTTCGCAATGCCTTCTGCCCGAATGCGTTCTGCTCTCCGTGCCGAGCGTCGGTTCTGACCGGCTTGATGCCCTCCCAACACGGCGTGCACTCCTGGATCGATGATCGCAACCGTCAGGACTGGCCAAACGGCTGGCACGCCCTCGCCGGGCTTGCAACCTTGCCGGAGTTGCTGCGCGAGCAGGGTTACCGAACCGGGCTGTTCGGCAAGTACCACCTCGGCGAATCCGCGACGGCAGGTCCCGGATGGGATGCGTGGGTGACCATGGAGCACGGCCACGTGCGAAGCTTCTACAACAACCAGATCACCGACAACGGTGACCACTACCTCGAGGAACACCACTCGGTCGACTTCTTCTGCCGCAAGGCGACGGAATTCATTGCAGAGAGCGATCAGCCGTTTTTCACGTACGTTCCGCTTCCAGCACCCTACGGACATTGGCCCGCGACACAATCCGGACAGCGCAATCGCTTTTCGCATTGGTACGACGATTGTCCGATGGACAGCATCCCACGCCGCGCCATTTCAGCCGCTGCGGTGCAGAACTACGACCGCATCAAGGAAAAGAGTGGCGACGGTCTCGATTTTTCGATGCTGATGCGGGCACCAAATCACGTGCCGACCTACCGCGACTACTACAGCCAGATCTCATTGGTCGACGATGCCATTGCGCAGGTTGTTGACGCAGCCGACGCGCAGGGCGACACCCTTGTGATATTCACCGCAGACCACGGCTTGTCACTCGGACACCACGGCTTCTGGGGACACGGCGGCTCGACATGGCCCTCGAATCTACACTTCGCAGCGCACTCGATACCGTTGATCGCGCGCCACCCGGGCACAATCGAAAGCGGTTCCGTCAACGATCAGTTCGTCTCCAATCTCGACCTGTTCAACACCCTGCTCGACTACACGGGCGCCGCGACGCACGATCACACACCCAGCCGCTCGTTTGCACCGCAGTTGCGCGGCCAGGCGCCACGCGACACCTGGGGCGCGGACGAGGTGTTTTCGGAGCAAGAAGAAACCCGCGTGATCCGCACCGGGAAATGGGCCTACTTCCGGCGTTTCAGCGGCGCCGACGTGCCCGTCGGTGACGAGCTCTTCAACGTAAGCGAAGACCCGGAAGAAGCCATCAACCTCGTCGATGACCCCCAGCACGCCGACATCGTACGCAATCTCAGCGCGCGCATTGACGCCCACTTCGCCCGCTTCGCGCGGCCCGAGGCCGACATGTGGCGCGGCGGCCAGCCGATACAGAATTCGATGGTGACCGAGCTGTGGCGTGAAGCCTGGGGAGACGACTGGGCGCCGGTCTACGCCTACTGAACACACAGGGCGCCGTACCCATCACGTGGGTCGACGCCGCATCGCTTGCCGGCAGCTGATCAGCTGGGCAACACCTGCCAGTGACGCCCGAGGTCGTCGAGGCCGGCTGCGATCAATTCCGCGAGCACGGCCAGATCGACATCGGCCAGCGTGTTGATTGTCAGGCAGGATTTGCCCCGCTTGTGTTTACCGAGCCGATCCAATATGCCGCCGAATTCGGCATACCCCGGCATGATGTACACCGACAGATTGGCCTTGCGCGGACTGAAACCGGTCGCGAGAAAATCACCCTCGCGACCGGAGTCGTAGACGTAGTGGTATTGCCCGTAGCCCACAATGCTCGGGCCCCACATCGCGGCCGACCAACCGGTGACGTCGGCAAACAGTCGGTGCAGACGCAGGCTGTCCTCTCGCCGCCTCGGGTGTTCGATCGCCGAGAGGAACGCCTCGACCGAGGCGTCCGTCTGCACCGTCTTGTTGCCGCTCAAGGCCGAACGTCACTCGTAGGTGATTTCGCCTGCAGGCTCGAACACCGCCGGATCGATCGGGCTGTAGCGCTCGATGAATTCCTTGAGCACATCCGCGTCAACGAAACCCGTGTCCACGTGCCCCGGGTGTTCAGTCAGCTTGGGGTAACCATCGCCGCCAGCCGCGTTGAAGCTTGGCACAGTGAAGCGATAGGTCTTGTTCGGGTCGAGCGGTTCACCGTCGATCACGACGTCCGTGACACCGGAGGCCGTCACGGTCAAGTTGATGCCGGAGAACTGAGCATAGGCACCGGAATCAACCGGCATGCCCGCGACCACATTCAGGTAGTCGACGACTTCGGCCCCGGTCATGTCGGTGTAGGTCAGGCTGTTGCCAAAGGGCTGGACGGTCAGGACATCACGGTAACTGATGTCGCCCGCTTCAATCGACGCCCGCACGCCGCCCGAATTCATCACACCGAAATCGGCACGTGCCTTGGCGGCCTGCGCCGTTGCAATCAGCCGGCCCAGGTTGGTCTGACCGAAACGCACCTTGTCGCGGTCTCCCTCCAGCCGCCCCGTCGTGCCGCCAACCTTGAAACCGATCAACTCTTCGCCGCGTGTCTGAAAGGGCTCGAGGAAAGCCTGGACATCGGCGTCAGCGAGGATTTCATCCTGGATGAAGACGCGTTTCTTCTCGCCGTCGATTTCAACCTTCTTCTTGAGGTTGACCGGGATCAGCTGATAGCGCTCGAGCGACAGCTCGCCATTGCGGAACAACAGATCAACACGGCCGACGTATTTCCCCCACTCGTGTGCCTGCACGATCCACGTACCGTTTTGCTGATCGGGCTGGCACGCATCGCCGGGTTTGAAGTCAACGTTGGCAGCGTTCTCGCCACTCATGCAGACCGGCTCCTGAGAGTGTCCTCCGACGACCAGGTCGAGCATGCCAGGCTCGAGATAGCGCGCGAGCGCAACATCACCCGGTGCATTCACACCACTGAACGCGTTGACGTAGTGCCCCATGTGCGTCAGCGCAATCACCACATCCGGATTCTCGGTCGCTCTGAGCTCGGCGATCAATGCCGCCGCCTCGGGCTTGGGATCG
>CALDHJ010000044.1 GCA_937941555.1 uncultured Granulosicoccaceae bacterium
CTGTGCTCTTGCAATTGGCAAAGTTCATACCCACCGTATCCCTTAGCGCAGACAACCACTTACCGGTCATCTGCGCAGCATGCGTCAAAATTCAGTCTCTTTCAAAGCCAATTTCGAGGACCGACAGGTGGAACAATTCCGCGGGACCACGGTTGTCGCCGTGCGACGGGGCAATCAGGTGGCGCTTGGCGCCGATGGTCAGGTGACGCTTGGCAACACCGTGATGAAGGGCAACGCGAGCAAAGTGCGCCGGCTCTACAAAGGCAAGGTCATCGCGGGTTTCGCCGGTGGCACTGCCGACGCTTTCACCTTGTTCGAACGCTTCGAGGCCAAACTCGAGGCGCACGGCGGGCAACTCACGCGCGCTGCGGTGGAGCTCGCGAAAGACTGGCGAACGGATCGCCTGCTGCGCCGCCTCGAGGCGCTCCTGGCGGTCGCTGACCACACGGCGTCACTCGTGATCTCGGGCAACGGCGATGTGATCGAGCCCGAGCACGGCCTGATTGCGATCGGCTCAGGTGGGCCCTTTGCGCAGGCGGCGGCGCGCGCGCTGATCGACCACACCGAGCTCGATGCCCGTGCGATCACCGAGGCGAGCCTCGGCATTGCCGCCGACATCTGTATCTACACCAATCACCACCGCACCATCGAAACCCTGGACACCTCTGCCCCATGACCGAAATGACCCCCCGAGAAATCGTGCAGGCGCTCGACAGTCACATTGTCGGGCAGAGCGACGCCAAGCGGGCGGTGGCGATTGCGCTGCGCAATCGCTGGCGCCGCCAGCAGGTCGATGAACCGCTGAGACAGGAAATAACGCCCAAGAACATCCTCATGATCGGCCCGACCGGTGTTGGCAAGACCGAGATCGCCCGTCGCCTAGCGAAACTCGCAAAGGCGCCGTTCATCAAGGTCGAAGCCACCAAGTTCACCGAGGTTGGCTACGTGGGCCGCGACGTCGAATCGATCGTGCGCGATCTCGTCGACATCGCCATCAACGACACCCGCGAGGCGGAAAAGCAGCGTGTGCGCAACCGCGCGCTGGATGCGGCAGAAGACCGCGTCCTCGATATCCTGTTGCCGCCACCACGCGGCAGTGGCTTTGCCGAACCCGCGCCGTCGCCGGATTCAAGCACGCGTCAGAAATTTCGCAAAAAATTGCGCGAGGGTGACCTCGACGACAAGGAAATCGAGGTCGAGCTGAGCAGCTCGCCGATGGGCGTCGAGATCATGAGCCCGCCCGGCATGGAACAGATGACCGAGCAGTTGCAGCAGATGTTCAGCAACATGGGCAACGGCCCGAAGCAGAGCCGCAAGTTGCGTATCAAGGATGCCCTCGATCAGTTGGCGGACGAAGAAGCCCGCGGCATGCTCGACGACGCCGAGATCAAGCGCAAAGCCATCGAGTCGGTTGAACAACACGGCATCGTGTTTCTCGATGAGATTGACAAAGTGGCGCGGCGCAGCGAAGGCGGTGGCGGCGTCGACGTGTCGCGCGAGGGTGTACAGCGCGACTTGCTGCCGCTGGTCGAAGGCTGCACGGTGACAACCAAACATGGCCCAGTGAATACGGACCACATTCTTTTTATCGCGTCTGGCGCGTTCCACTTGAGCAAGCCCTCCGACCTGGTGCCGGAGTTGCAAGGACGCCTGCCAATTCGGGTTGAGCTGGGCGCACTGAGTGCCGCTGACTTCGAGTGCATCCTGACGGACACGAATGCCTCACTGACCCGCCAATACACCGCGTTACTCGAAACCGAAAACGTGGCGGTCAGCTTCACCGAGGACGGCATCAAACGCATCGCCGCGGTGGCGTCGCAGGTCAATGAGACCACCGAGAACATCGGCGCGCGGCGCCTGCACACCGTCATGGAGCGACTGCTCGAGGACGCGAGCTACCATGCGGCAGATCGCAGTGGCCAGACGCTGATGGTTGACGCGGCCTATGTCGATGCGCAGTTGGGCGAACTCTCCGGCAACGAGGACCTGAGCCGGTACATCCTCTGATCGATCGATCTCTGGCCTCGGCGCGTGTCCGACGCGAATCAGTTGTGCTGCGGTAGGGCTGGCAGGGTGCGTCGCAGCAAGCCTGCCATCGCGCCGGCGATCGCTTGGTCGGCTTGAGATGACACCATGAGCGTGCGGTGAGCCTGCGGCAAGGCAGGCAGTCGCGCGTTGGGCTCAAGTGCCCGCAAGCCCTGGCCGAGGCTGCTCTTTGGCAGGATGCCGATCGCGAGGTCGGCGCGAACAGCCGCTTTCAGGCTCGTGAAGCTGTTGCTGTTGAACGCGATGCGGTAGGGCGTTCTGGCGTCTGCCAGCGCCCGGGTTGCAATATCCCGCCACCAACAATCACGCTCGAGTTGGGCGAGGTTGATCGGTTTGCTGTCGTCAGGGCGGTGGTCTGCTGCGGCCGCCCAGACAATCGGCTCACACGACAAGCCGTCACCGGGTGTCTCGCTCGGGCCGGAACAAACGGCAACGTCGAGACGGTGGTGTTGGATATCCGAGGGAAATCGGGCGGTGCAACCCGAGTTGGTGCACACCTCCACCCCCGGGTGTTCGCGGGCGAAAGCGGTGAGAACGGCTTCGAGCACCGTGTCATCGAAATCGTCTGGCACACCGAGCCGAAGGTGGCCGGTCAACGGAGTCTCGAAGGCGGCCCTGACCTCTGCGAGCGCGCGCACTGCATTCTCGGCCAATGGCAGCAAGCGGTGACCCTGGTTTGTCAGCGTCATGCCCTGTGACGATCGCTGGAACAACCGGGTCTCGAGATCCGCCTCCAGCGCACGCAATTGCACACTCACGGCCGACTGGGTCTTGTTCAGCTGTGTGGCCGCCGCCGTGAGTGTTTGGTACTCGGCAATGGCAAGAAAGGCGCGCAAGCGGTCGGCATTGACGGGTGGGCGTTCGAAATTGTTCATGGAAGTCATGCATTAAATTCGATTTTGATTGTGAGAGTACCAGCCTATGCTGTCGCCAATCGAGGAGGTCATCATGGATTGGATCAGTGCCGGGTTTCTGGTGGTGGTGGGTGTGGTTGGCGGGGTGTGGAATGCGGTGGCGGGCGGTGCCACGTTGTTCACGTTTCCGGCGCTGATGGCTGCAGGCTTGCCACCAGTGGTTGCCAACGCCACCAACTACCTCGCGCTGCTGCCGTCCAACGCGGCCGCATTGCCGGCGTACCGGGATGAACTGCGCCGTATGGGGCCAGCCCTGTGGCCTCTGGTGTGCGTGAGCGGCGCGGGTGCTGCAGCGGGTTCACTGTTGCTGATGGTCTCGACCCCGTCGGTGTTCCTGAATCTCGTGCCCGTGTTGATCCTTGTTGCAACCGCGTTGTTTGCATTCGGAGAGGCGGTGCGGGCAGCGCTGCTTCGCGCGTTGGGTCACGGCCGCGGAGACAGGGCGATTCGCCTGTTGCTGTTTGTCGCCTCGGTGTACGGCGGCTATTTCGGGGCGGGGTTAGGCATCATCTTGTTGGCCGTCGCGCAGATGCTTGGCTATTCACACTTCAATCAGGCGAACGCGTTGAAGAACCTGCTGGCGACAAGCTTTACCGTCATCAGCATCGTGCTGTTTGGCGTTGGAGGGTTGATCGACTGGCCGACAGCAGCGCTCGTGATGCTGGGCAGCACGGCTGGCGGGTTTGCCGGGGCGCGAATCGCCAAGCGCGTCAACGAACGTTATCTGCGCTTCGCTGTGGTGGCGTTCGGTCTGGTGTTGTCGGCTGTGTTCGCCTGCCGGCAATACGGTGGAGCGCTTTGCGGGGCGTGAATACGCCGCGAATCTGCGGTGTTCGCCAGGCCCTGGGCGACTCAGTGTGCCGGTTTATGCTCGATCAGGTAGTTGGCAAGTTTCGCCGCGAGCGGATTGTCCGCCTCACTGCCGCGGTAGAGTGCGATAGCGCAGGAGGGCAGATCGGGCAAAGCGCCGCGGTGGTCGATAGGCGCACGCTCCGGCGGCACCTGGCCGGCGAGCTCGGTGCGAACGCATAGATCGGCCTTCGCCATCGCGTCGATTGCCCGATCGTCGGTGGTGTTGACGATGGACACCCAGTCGATATCCGCCTCATCAAGTGCGCTGACCGACACCTGCCTGAACGCGCAATTGCCACAGGACGCAAAGGGCAGGGGTCGTCGCTGCCAGGCGCTGCCCCCGTGTGTGCCGGTCCAGACGAGCTGCTGTGTGTCGAGCACGCTCGCATCAGCGCGTGGGTTGAGTTCGGTTGTGAGGATCAGATCGAGCTTGCCGCGCTTGTAGTCGCTGAGCAGTTGCACGGTACTCTCCGTGCTGAGCCGGACTTGCACTCTTGGATAGTCTCGAGCAAACAGGCTCAGCGCTTCGGGCACCCAGTTGTCGACGATGTCGCTGGGGCAGCCGAGCGCCACGGTGCCTTCGAAATCCGGTGCGGTGAGTCGGCCCCAGGCCTCGTCGTTGAGGGCGATCATCTTGCGAGCGTAGTGAACAAGCTGTTCGCCTGCCGGCGTCGGGGTGAGCCCTTGGGGGCTGCGGTCGAATACGTTGTTGCCCAACGACGCTTCGAGACGCTTGACCTGCATGCTGATCGCACTTTGCGTCAGGTGCAGCCGTGCTGCGGCGCGGGTCATGGTGCCGGTGTCGACGATGGCGACGACGCTGCGCAGGCTGGCGAGGTCGAGATTGCGGAGTGCGGCCATGGAATTGCCCATCAACGAGTGTGATTGCCCGCATCAATAACTTTCGTTTCACTGATACGGCCTTGGCCGCTATTGTCAGCATCCGTTATGTAATTGTCCAGGGAGATAACAAATGTTGATAGCTAATGCCACGGCCCGTGATAGCCTCCCGAACCAATCGGGTCGACGAGCGACCCCCTCCGACAGGCTGCCCTTTTTCGCTCGCGTGCGCCTGGCGCTGGCATGGGTCGGCCTCGCCGGTCGGGTGTGGCGGGAACGCCGCGCCTTGTCGCGCCTGAGCGACACGCAACGACGGGATATCGGACTGCATGAACACGCCATTACGCGGGAACTGGATCGTTCGGTGTTCGACTTGCCCCGGGCGCGTGTCGCTGCGCTGCACCGGGCTGAGCACCGCCGCTGCGCGATGCGGTGATTTCCGGTGACGGAATGCGAAGCTGCCCGTTGGCTCGGCGAGGTGCTGCGGGCGGATTCGCGTCGGATGGACGCGCTGCGTACTGTCGCGCAACTGGAGTTGCCGGATGCGTGGATTGCCGCCGGCTTTGTGCGAAACGCGGCATGGGATGCACTACACGGCCGGGTAACACCGCTCAACGATATCGACGTGGTCTATTTCGATTCCCACGAGACGACTGCCGCTCGGGATCTCGAACTCGAGACCCGGCTGCGCACAAGGCGGCCGGGAATGCCCTGGTCGGTCAAGAACCAGGCGCGCATGCACCGCCGCCACGGCCATCGGGCCTACCGGAATACACGTGACGCGATGGCCTGTTGGCCAGAGCAGCAGACGGCTGTGGCGGCACGCGTGCAGGCAGACGGGAACCTGGATTGTGTCGCGTGTTTCGGCTTCGCGTGTCTGGTCAACAGCCGGGTTGATCCGAACCCGAATTGCCCGCGCGCCGTGTTTTAACAGCGTGTGGCGGACAAGTGCTGGTCTAAACGCTGGCCGTTGCTGACTGTCTCGTCGGATACATCACACCAGCAGACGCGGTGACGCGCAGCTCGATGCTAAAGTGGGGGCTGATTCTGCCCTCTTCAAATCGATGCCACACCCCACTGAAATCCGTGTCCGACGCGCGAGCCGTGTTCTGGCCCTGGTGTTTGACGACGGTTACGCCTGCGAACTCGATTTCGAGTACTTGCGGGTGAGCTCTCCCTCGGCCGAGGTGAAGGGCCATGGGCCGGGACAGGAGACGCTTGTGACCGGCAAGGAACAGGTGGCGGTTGTCGGGTGTGAACCCGTTGGAAATTACGCCGTCAAACTCGTGTTTGATGACGGGCACGATTCCGGCCTGTTCACGTGGGACTATCTCTACGAACTGGGTCGGCAGCACGCCGACAACTGGTCTCACTACCTCAACCGTCTGGCCGAGGCCGGGCATTCGCGAGCCGCAACATGAACGATCCACGCACCACACATTTCGGATTCGAAGACGTGCCGGTCGAGGAAAAAGTGGACCGCGTCGCTGGCGTGTTTCACTCCGTCGCCGCGAAATACGATGTCATGAACGACGTGATGTCCTTCGGCATCCACCGGGTCTGGAAACAATTCACGCTGCAACACAGTGGCGTCAGGCCGGGCCACACCGTGCTCGACATCGCTGGCGGCACAGGCGATATCGCAGCCGCGATGGCGCGCAGAGTCGGTCGAGACGGTCTTGTCATATTATCGGACATCAACGCGTCCATGCTGGAAGTCGGTCGCGACAAGCTCGTCAACAAGGGCGTGGTCGGCAATCTCGAAGTCGCGCAGGCGAATGCCGAGGCGCTGCCCTTTGCAGACGACAGCTTCGACTGCGTCACGATCGGATTCGGGCTTCGGAATGTCACCGACAAGGACCGTGCGTTGCAGAGCATGTACCGCGTATTGAAACCTGGCGGACGTCTGCTGGTGCTGGAATTCTCCAAACCGACAGTGCCGGGCTTCTCGGCGCTTTATGATCAGTATTCGTTCAAAGTGCTGCCCACGATGGGCAAGCTCGTCGCCGGTGACGCCGAGAGCTACCGCTATCTGGCCGAGAGCATTCGCATGCACCCGGATCAGGAGACTCTGGCCTCGATGATGCGCTCTGCAGGTTTCGAGCGCGTTAACTATTTCAACCTCACTGCCGGTGTAGTCGCCCTGCACAAGGGCTTCAAACTGTGAGCGCATGATGGAATTGCCCCTGCCGGCAGCCGCGGCCCTCAATGCGGCGCTGTCGCGGTTGTTTTTGTCCAATGATGAAGCCCGTGCGGCGCTCGCCCGCCACGCGGGCGGTGTGGTCGCGGTCGAACTCTCGTCACCCACCTTGTGCGTGCACGCGCTGGTGTTGGAGCACACACTCGAGGTGTTGTCGGTGTGTGAAGACACACCGGATGCGACAGTTCAGACCGATTGGGCGGGCCTCCTGGCGCTGTCACGCGGCAGTGACGCGTTGCTCTCGGGCAAAGCGCGTATCCGCGGTGATTTGCGCTTGGTCGAGGGCGTGCACCGGGCGCTGTCTCTTCTGGCTGTTGACTGGGAAGATCAACTTGCGCCATTCGTGGGTGACACGCTGGCTCACAAAGTGTCGGCCTTTGTAGACCGTCTGCGCGCCGATGGAGCACGCAATCGCGATCGCAACCTTGACGATGCCGCCGCCTACCTGAAAAACGAAACCGGGCTCGTGGTATCGCGGGCTGAATGGCGTGTGCTCATGGACACCTCGGACAGTCTGCGTCAGGACGTGGATCGACTCGGCGCGCGACTCGCGCAATTGGAAGGCGACACGTGAAGACCATGGCGTTCAGCGAACTGCGCAGACTCTGGACCATCCAGCGGGTGATGGTGCGTTACGGTCTGGACGAATTTCTCTTTGCACACCCACTCGCCCGGCCGCTTCGGTGGCTGACTCGTTTGTCGCCGGATCGGTGGTTCAGTCGGCAGACGCGCGCGTTGCCACGCGCGGACCGGATCCACCATGCACTGGAGGACCTCGGGCCGATTTTCGTGAAATTCGGCCAGACGCTTTCGACCCGGCGCGACCTGTTGCCCGATGACATCGCCGACGCCTTGTCAAAGCTTCAAGACCAAGTGCTTCCCTTTGATTCAGCCGTAGCGCGGGAACAGATCGAAGCGGGTGTGGGCGTGCCGATTCCAGAAGTTTTTGCGACTTTCGAAGACACACCGCTTGCGTCTGCGTCCATAGCGCAAGTCCATGCCGCGACGCTGCACGACGGATCTTCCGTAGTGGTGAAAGTGCTGCGCCCGAACATGCGGGAGGTGATCAAACGCGATCTTGGGCTGATGTACCGCATTGCGAGGCTCGCCGAGCGCTATTGGTCGGAGGGTCCCCGTCTGCGTCCGGTCGAGGTGGTCGCCGAATACGAGAAAACCACACTCGATGAACTCGATCTGGTGCGGGAGGCCGCCAACGGCGCGCAATTGCGACGCAATTTTCTCGAGTCTGATCAACTCTACGTGCCGGAGATGTATTTCGACTACTGCCGTGAGAATGTGCTGGTCATCGAGCGCATCGAAGGGGTTCAGATATCTAACATCGCGGAACTCGAACGCCGTGGTGTCAATTTCGAGGCGTTGGCCAAACACGGTGTCGATGTCTTTTTCAGGCAGGTGTTTCGGGACAACTTCTTTCACGCAGACATGCACCCGGGCAACGTGTTTGTGGACACCACCGTACCGTCCGAGCCTCGCTACATCGCTGTGGATTTCGGCATCGTGGGGTCGTTGACACTCGAAGATCGACGCTACCTCGCCGAGAATCTCGTGGCGTTCTTTCACCGCGACTACGACCGCGTCGCCGAGCTTCATGTGCAATCGGGCTGGGTGCCGGAACACACCCGTATCGAGGATTTTGCATCGGCGATTCGCACTGTGTGCGAGCCGATATTTGAAAAGCCACTCGCCGAAATTTCATTCGGCCTGGTGTTGTTGCGATTGTTTCAAACCGCACGACGTTTCGAGATGCAGGTGCAGCCGCAGTTGATCCTGTTGCAGAAAACGCTGCTGCACATCGAAGGCCTGGGACGCCAACTCTATCCCGAGCTCGACCTGTGGAAGACGGCCAAGCCCTACCTCGAGCGCTGGTTGAGCGAGCAGGTTGGCCCGCGAGCGATTGCGAAGAAATTACGTGCCGAGCTGCCGCGTTACGGGGAGATCCTGCCGGAATTGCCCGGTTTGATGCACAGTGTGCTCAAGGACACGCAAGCCGATCGACGGCGCTCGGCCGAGCAGGCGCTGGCGATGCAGCAACTGCAACACACCGTCCGAACAGGCCAGCGCGCCCAACTGATCGCGCTGATCGGGATCGGTGCGGTGGTGTCGAGTATCGTGATGGCCGGACTCGACGTGGGCAGCTCGGTGCCGTGGAGCGCCTGGCTGCTGGGTGGTTTTGGTGCGTGTTGTGTGGCTATCGCGCTGATTCGGCGATAGCTCGGGTCACGCTCAGGCGGCCTCTTCGGCCTCGTGGTCGTCCGGCCCTCTGCGCGCGCCGGACCGACACCACCTGGCCATTCTGACTGCTGTAGACAACAACGCGCTGCGGTAGGCTTCTACCGACACGGTGTGGCGCCACTGTTTCGCGTAGGTCGCTTTGTATTCGTAGTCGCCTTTCAAGGTGTCGAGCCGAGTGGCACCGCCTTCGATGCCAAGCTCGATCATGTGCATCATCATCAGATGGCCGGGGCTCAAATCCTGGGTATCGGGATCGAATCCGGTCTGGAACAGGGCGATCACGCCCTTGATCAGAAAGGCGTACTCGATGCCGATTGTCTCGCCATCGAGCTTCAACTCGACCAGACGCAATTCCCCCCGTTCGAGCGCACGGCGCATCAGGTCGAGGTGGAATCCGTTGTAGGCATCGGAGGAGAAACTGCCTGATTCCCCTTTGCTTGCCTGGCGCTTGTGGTGCAGCGCAGCCAGTTTGGAAAAGGCCGCTTCCACACACGCCGGGGTGCTGCAGGTGAGAAATTCCGCTTGACCGGCGCGTTGCAGTTTCTGCATCCGGCGCTTGCGTTGTTTGCGTGCGTTCTTGCTCAGACTGGCCACGTAGTCGTCGAGAGTCGGTGGCAACTCGTCTACACGGCGCTTGTCATGCAGTAGGGTCGGCAGCGCCCAGTTGTGGTCGATGAGCCGCGTCATGAGCGCGCAGTACAGTGGCGAATTGGCCGGCATGTCACACAGGGACAGGCGCTCGACGGCGTGGGCCTGGAGTATGTGGCGCGCGATCGCGTCGGCCACGACGATGTCGTGCTCGGGCGCACACAGAACACCGAGATCGTCTGGTGAGGTGTCACCGCCGCTGCCGATGAAGCGGAGTGTCTGGACACGCTTGAATTTCAAGGCTTGCGTGGTGGTGACATAGAACGGGGCGATGCCGACCAGCTTGCCATCGACGTGGGCACTCAGAATGAGTAGCGCGTGCGCGTCTCCGTAGTGTTCCCACCAGAGTCTGTTCCAATCCCAGCTGTTGAAAATGCCGGCATTGGATGTCTCCTCGAACAAGGCCCGCCACGGCATTTCCAGCGCGTCGAAATCGTGCGCGCTTGTCACTTGTCTTATATGCACAGTCGAGTGCGTGTCAGATGCGGTTTCGGGTGTGCTCAACGCATCCGTGAGCCCCTTTTCTGTCGCATTCATGTGCGTGGTCATGGAGATAGCACTCATGCGGCGCGCCCCCCATGAACATCTGAGTCCGCGACGTGCGGGACCAATGCGGCGAACGGGTATCGACCAACGGTCGCAGGTTGGGCACAAGGCGCTACTGTCCGCCCGGCACGCGTTGGCTCGTTGCCACCGAAATCAGCTGGATGGGTCGGGGTTATTCCGTTCATCGAAACGCTGCTCAAAAGCACCCGCACGTGGCGGGAAGTGCTGGTGTCTTTACTCGACCGGTGGCGTGGTCTGAGCGTGTTTTGAGAAAGAGGCGAGACGCGGCTCTGGCAGCCGGCGAATGCCCAGTGGCGCATCCGCATCGATCTGCATATCCGTCAGGTAGCTCGCCGATCGATCGCGTCGCTTGAAAGGTTTGATCTTGTTCGCCATGCGGTAGGTCATGCGCTTGACGGCTGGCATGACGCCGTTTTCCGCCATGCTCCGTGACTGCACGCCGAGGTTGCGCAGGACAAACCGGTTGGCAAGCTGCACGTATTGGCGTTTGTAGATGGTCGGCGTGTAGTAGCTCGTCGCAAGCGACACGTTCATGTCGATGTTGACGATCCGGTGGGGGCCGTTGTGGGGCCATGACGCCACGTCGCCAGGTGACAGCAGGAATTCTTCGGCGTACTGATCAAAGGACAGATCGAATGGCAGGTTTTCGTCGATTTCGCCTGCGTAGATATCTTCCAGCAGGTTCTGCGGCACGATTCGCGTGTCCATCGCAGGATAGATCCACACGCGTTTCTGTCCGCGCAGGTGCCAGAGCATGTTGGGCTCGGCGTCGACGTGGTAGTAGACCTGAGCGCCGGGCGAACTGATCAACAGCGTGCTGTAGTGCGGCTGCGGGTTTTGCAAGTGCGGGCACTTTTCGCCCAGGTGTTCGTACATGTTCCGGACAAGATCGGCATAGTCTTGTGAGAACTCTTCGACATGGGTGATGTTGAGCCAGAGTCGACCGGACTCGACTGCGCGCAGCAGCGTGGCGCCATCGGATTCGGGTGCGATGTCGACGCAACCCCAGTCACCGGCGTTGCAGGGGTCATCGCCCATGGTGAACGCCTGCAACCACTTTCTCGGGTAGGCATCCAGTAGCGAGGTCAACTGGGGCCGATCGAACAAGTCACTCTCGTGGTAGCCGTGCCGGTTGACCATGGGCACGTTGCCGAATTTCGCGTATTCCGAGTCGGACCAATCAATCGGTGCAGGAGTGCTCATGAGCTCTGGAAACCTTGTCGTGATAAGGGCTGTCTCCCCTATGAATCGACCAAGGGTCTTGAGTCTGAAGTGGCTGATCAGGCTTGGTTTTGTTGTACCAAATCTGGCCGGATGGGCGGGCCGGGGAGCCAGCCGGTCAAGCGACGGTGATTAGCTGGCGTTTGCCGCGGCATGCCGTTGTGCAATCGCGTCCACGGCGCGGGCGAATCGCAGGTCACGGTCGGTCAATCTGCCGACGTCGTGGCTCGTGATCGAGAGCGTGACGCGGTTGTAACGGTTGGACCAGTCCGGGTGGTGGTCCTGGCGCTCGGCCACCAGGGCCACCTCGGCCATGAAGGCAAACGCAGCGCGAAAATGGGCAAAGCGCAGTTCCCGCGTCAGCGTGCCGCCGTCGAGCCCGTCACCACTGCGCTGCCAGTCGTTCAGGCGATCGAAATCCTGCAAGGTCGGTTGGTCTGACACGGTATGGCTCGCGTTGGGGCAGGCCGCCATTGTTGATTGATACGCCGTCGCTGCCAAGGCCGGAAGTCGACGTCAGACCCTCTGGTAAACTCCGGCGATGGACGTGACTTACTTGTTGGATGACCTGAATTCGGCGCAGCGTGAAGCCGTGTCTGCCGCACCGGGCAACCTGCTGATCCTCGCCGGCGCCGGCAGTGGCAAGACGCGGGTGCTCACTCACCGTGTTGCGTGGTTGAACGCTGTGGAGAACGTGTCGCCATTTGGTGTGCTGGCCGTGACATTCACCAACAAGGCGGCAAGCGAGATGCGGGGCCGCCTGGAGACTATGCTCGATCGCCCGCTCGGGCCCATGTGGGTCGGTACCTTCCACGGTCTGTCCCACCGCATGCTGCGCCAGCATTGGCAGGAAGCCAAACTGCCGCAAGCGTTTCAGATTCTCGATGCCGACGATCAGTTGCGCATGGTGAAGCGACTGATCCGCGGCCTCAATCTCGATGAGTCGATCTACCCCCCAAGGCAAGCCGTTTGGTTCATCAACGCCCGCAAGGACGAAGGCCTGCGTGCGGCCCATCTCGACACGCCCAGAGACGATGTGCAGGTGCAGTTTCAACGCATCTACACCGCTTACGAATCTGCTTGCGAGCGGGCCGGTGTGGTTGATTTTGCCGAGCTGCTACTGCGCTCGCTCGAGCTGCTGCGCGACAACGCGCCGGTGCGGGACCACTACCAGCGGCGGTTCAGCCACCTGCTTGTCGATGAGTTCCAGGACACGAATGAAATTCAGTATGCCTGGTTGAGAACCCTGGCCGGACCGACCTGCAGCGTGTTTGCCGTCGGCGACGACGACCAGTCGATCTACGGCTGGCGCGGCGCTCGGGTCGAGAACATGCACACCTTTCGAGAAGATTTCGCCAACGTCGAGGTGGTACGCCTAGAGCAGAACTACCGCTCCACCGGGACGATTCTGCAAGCGGCCAACGCACTCATCGACAACAACAGCGGGCGCCTTGGCAAGAATCTCTGGACCGACGCCGGCAACGGTGAACCGATCAGCTTTTATACCGCGTTCGACGAGCGCGACGAAGCCCGGTTTGTCGTCGAAAGGGTGCAGAACTGGGTCGAGCAGGGTGGGCGGCGCGACGAGTGCGCAGTGCTCTACCGCTCGAATGCGCAGTCCCGAGTGCTGGAGGCGGCGATGATCGATGCCGGCCTGCCCTACCGGGTGTACGGCGGCATGCGCTTTTTTGAACGGGCAGAAATCAAGGATGCTTTGGCCTACCTGCGGTTGGTGTGCAACCGGGACGACGACGTCTCGTTCGAGCGTGTCGTGAACCAGCCGACGCGCGGTATCGGTGAGCGCAGTGTGGCGCAGCTACGTGAGATCGCGCGGGATCGGGGCATCAGTCTGTGGCGTGCAGCGGCGCTGGTCACCGGCCGCCCGGCCGCGGCCTTGCAGAAATTCACCGCCCTGATCGAATCATTGGCGGAGAAAAGCGGCGATCAACCGCTGTCTGACCAGATCGAATGCGTGGTCGATGCCTCCGGTCTGCTCGCGCACTACCAGAAAGACC
>CALDHJ010000045.1 GCA_937941555.1 uncultured Granulosicoccaceae bacterium
GTCTAACCCGACCGAGCAAGGCGGTTTCAACGGAAATCCCCCTTGGTGAGATTGCCCGGCTGTTGGATCACATTCGGCCCAAACCGGGTCAGTTGCAGCTGTTCTGCAGCGGCTCGAATGTGCCGCCGTCTCTACCCCTGATGAAAGTAGAAAATATTGCCGTCCAGGTCCCGCACCGTGAACTGCCGGATGCCCCAGGGTTTGTCTTCAATCCCCTCGACGATATTGGCACCGCTGCCCGTGAGATCGTTGTAGGACTGATCCAGGTCGCCGCAATACACCCAATTGACTGCCGGCTCGAAGGCCCCCTCTCGCTTGCGGAAGAAGATTGCCGTGTCGCCGTTTGAAACGGCGCCAACTTCTTTGCTCGGGTAGATCCATTCAATCTTGAAACCGAGGCGGCGTTGATAATAGTCCTGCGCTTTCTCGACGTCGGAGACAGGCAATTCCGGCACGGGTTGGTTGAATTCCATCACTAGACTCCGGTGTTATCCATTTCCGCTGCCGTTCAGTAAATATCCCGGTATCGCACACGCTCTGAACACCCAGCCAAGCGAATGGCTTCCACGCTCAGATCACCCCACAAAAAAACCATATTGCTCGGCGAGCACATGGCGGGTATCCACGCCGAGGGCTTTGGCAGCGGTCAGGGCCCAGTGGGGGTCGCGCATCATTTCGCGTCCGAGCAATGCGATGTCGGCGGTATTGGATGCGATCAATTGGTCGGCCTGGTGCGGATCGGTGATGGCGCCGACAGCCATGACGGGGAGGCCGGTCGCGGCGCGCAGTTCGCCGGCCATACCGGGTTGTTCAGCGGTGCGGTTGCCGATAGCGCCGCGGGCTGCGGGCACAGCACCGCCGCCGGAGCAATCGAGGATGTCGACACCGCGCTCTTTCAGCCACTGGCCAACTTGCGCGGTGTCGTCGAGGTCCAGCCCACCCTCGGCGAAGTCGTGAACCGATAGCCGTACCGACAGCGCGCGATTCTCAGGCCAGACCGCGCGTACCTTCTCAACCGTCTCCAACAGAAACCGGGCGCGGCCGCGGAGGTCGCCGCCGTAGGCGTCGTCACGGGTATTAACGAGTGGCGTGAGGAATGAATGGAGCAGGTAGCCGTGCGCGCAATGCACTTCGAGCAGGTCAAAGCCGACATTGGCCGCGAGGGTCGCCGAGTGGACGAACTGCGCCTGAGTGGCCTCGATCTCGTCGACCGAGAGTGCGTGCGGTGCTTTCCAGAGGCGTGTGCCGTCGGGGTCGAAGGCGTCGGCAGTCGGGCCGACGGTGTCCCAGCCGTTGGGGTCGTCGGCGTCAAGGTGGCTGCCACCTTCGAGCGCAGTTGCGGCGCTGCCCTTGCGGCCGGAGTGCGATATCTGGATGCCCGCGACGGTACCGTAGCGGTGCATGAAATCGACGATGGGCGTCAGCGCCTCGGCGTGTTGCTGATCCCAGAGCCCGGCACAGCCTTGCGAAATTCGTCCGCCCGGCGACACGGCCGTGCACTCCACCATCACGAGGCCCACCCCGCCGACCGCCCGCGAACCGAGGTGCACCAGGTGCCAGTCGGAGGCGACGCCGTTGTTGGAGCTGTACTGGCACATGGGCGACATGCCGATGCGGTTCTTGAACGCAACGTCGTTGATCCGGAAGGGAGTAAACAGGGCTGACATGGCTGGGGCTTCTCGTTTGGAGACCGCGCCGTTTTCACGATCTCGTAAGGGGATTCTGCGCTCTTGCAAATTGAGCGCTGATGACAACGGCAATGTGCCGGGTGTTCAGTTTGCGGCTACCGCCGCGAATCGCACGACGATCACCAAAGAGGGGTATTCACATCTATGGTATGCGGTTGCCTCTTGTCCCTTCAAGAAGGAGATTCCCGGGCCTGTTTCGCGCGTGTTTCAGCGTTACAGGCCGAGCGTCATTCCCCGCTGCAGGATGAGCCAAGCAACACCTGCGGTCGCGAGCCTCACGGAGAGAGGACCTACTGCCACAACAACCCGATGGTCAGGGCGACACTCAGAAAACACAGCAGCCAGAACACGATGGGCGCCGCCGCACCTTTGAACTTGACGCCGCTGACTTCGAACTCCATCGGCCCCGTCGAGAGCCGGAGCACGAGGGTCAGGAAAAGCGAACCCAAGCCCGCCATGGGCAACCCGACCAAGACCGGAAACTGCTCCCGAATCAGGGTTTGCCAATAGTCCCCTTCGGTCTTGTGGACATTGGCCAGTTTGAACATGAGAAACAAGCCAAACCCGATCAACAAGAACACCAGGAGCCAGCTGACAACCAACCGCAATTTCTCGTGCGAAGCCGACAAGGTCGTGTCATCAAATTCGCGTGGATTATCAGTAGACATCACTTCACCCGTAACAAGGCAGTCGGTCAAGGTCGCCCGGCGTCTTTGACACGAGGCAGCCACAGCCGGGACATTTCAGACCGGAACTTGAGTCCACAGTATAGGGGCAATACAACCCTGAGGCTGTGTCCAGCTCGAGCACCGCTTCACTCGCCGAGCGGTGTCGCGCACATGTCCACGAAACAACCCCTCGTCACCTTATGGACTTCGGCTCAGTGAAGCCCTACCGTTCTGTTTCGCACATCGCCGCGCCCGCCCCGCTGCCACTCGGAACTCACCCCATGACCACCACCTCCCCACTCGTTGGCGCCCCGCTCGGCCCGACCCTCTTTCGCCTCGCGGTGCCAGGCGTGATCGGGGCCTTGTTGTTCTCGATGCCGGGGTTGGTGGAAGCGCACTTTCTGAAATCGTCCGGGGCAGACGCGCTCGCGGCGGTAGCGCTGGTCTACCCGCTGATCATTTTATCGGCGATGTTTTCGGCGGGCGCCATCGGCGGCGCGGTGAGTGGGTTGACCGCGCGCGCTGTCGGCGCGGGCGACAACGCGCAGGCGAGCTCGGTGCTGGTGTGCGCCGTCCTGATTTCATTGGTTGGCGGCGTGCTGATGTGGGCGCTGGTGGTGCAGTTCGGGCCACTCTTGTATCGCTACGCGAGCGGCAGCGCCACCGTAGTGGACGCGGCCCAGCGCTACGCAACCCTGGTGTTTCCCGCGATCACCGCCTACTGGCTGGTGAACATGCTGTGTTCGGTGATGCGCGGCAGCGGCGACATGGTGCGCCCGGCCTACGTGGCGGGCATTCTGCTCGCGTCCTACAGCGTGTTGGCGTGGTTGATCATCCCGCGTGATGGCGCATCACTCGACGCGGCAATGCAGGCAGCGGCGATCGCGATGGTCGGCTCCTTTGGTGTTGCGCTTGCCGTGTCGGTGTGGTTCATCACTCGGCGCACGCAACCGATCCGCTTCACGCTCGCCGCTTTTCGCTGGGAAACGCTCACACGCATTCTGAAACAGGGCCTGCTCGCCGCCAGCCAGTCGGTCATGACCATCACCTACGCGATGGTCACGACAGTGCTCTTCAGCCGCTTCGGCACCGAGTGGCTCGCGGGTTTCGGGCTCGCGGTGCGGCTGGAGTTGATCATGGTGCCGGTAATCTTCGGCATTGGGGCCTCCCTGATTGCGATTGTCGGCGCGTACGTCGGCGCCGGGCAACGCGCTAAGGCGGTCTCGATCGCGTGGCGCGGGGTGCTGATCAACGCTGGCTTGGTCGGCTGTATCGGGCTCTTGCTCGCACTCTTCCCCGGCGCCTGGTGTGGCCTGGTCGGCAGCGACGACACAGTGATCGAACACTGCAGCGCGTCCCTTCGCACCATCGCGCCAACCTACGTGTTCTTCGCGCTCGGCCTCGGCTGCTACTTCGGTAGCCAAGGCCTCAATACCCTGAAATTCCCGGTCGTCGGCGCGCTGCTGCGGCTTGCAACCGTGGCGACGGGATTGTTCTGGGTGTCCAGTACGACCGATACCGACTGGGTCTTGTATCTGGTTGCGGCGGCGGTCGTGGTGTACGGGCTGTTCGTCACGGTGGCCCTGAAACTTGGCCCCTGGGGTCAGCGCGCCGTGTCATCGCGGGGTGCCTGAGTTCGGGGTTGGCTGATCGTCGACTGCGAGCGCGCGACATTAGGGTACCCTCGCGATCACCGATACCCCTTCGCCACATCCCATCGATGAGCTGACCGTGTACCAAACAAGACAAGCCGCTTTCTGCTCCGCGCTGCGAGACGCGGGCATCCACACTGCCTTGGTGACCGACGACGACAACGTCTACTACTTGTGTGGCTACTATGACTACCTGCACATGGATTTCGGGCGACCGACGGTGCTGGCGCTTACCGCCGGCGGCGAGTCGGTGTTGATCACGCCGCAGATGGAGCTCGACATGGCGACGGCCGCGGCGAAGGTCGACCGGATCGCGGCCTGGAACGACGGCGAGGGCGCGGAGTGGCGAGCAGAGTTGCCCGCCCTGCTCGCGGGCGACGGGGTTGTCGGGGTCGAACCCGATGCCATGCCGCCAGTAGTCGCGCGCGCGGTGCGCGAACACGCACCAGACACCGCCGACATCACCCCGATCCTCGCGCGGCTGCGTCAGATCAAATCCGACGATGAGATCCAACTCGCACGCCACGCCGGAGTAGTCGCCAACGCGATGATGGCCGCCGGGCGCGATGCTATTGGTGACGGGGTTGCAGAATTTGAGGTTGCGCTCGCGACCGGTGCGGCCGGCACGCGCACCGCCGCCGCCCTGCTCGCCGAACACTACGGCGATGCATGCATGTCGCCCAATACGCACTTCCTGCAGATCATGGCGTCCGGTCCCGAGATCACGAAGCCACACCACCGCGCGTCGACGCGGATCATGCGGTACGGCGAGCCGGTGTTTCTGTGCTTTTGCGGCATGACCAATTTCCACCGCTTCAAGCTCGGATTTGATCGCACCTTTTGGGTCGGCGAGATCACAGACCCGTTGCAAGAGCGTTTGTACCACGTTGCCGTCGAGAGCCAGCGCGCGGCGCTCGACGCGTTGCGGCCCGGCGTGACGGCAGAGTCGGTACACGCAGCCTATGCGGAGGTGATTCAGTCGGCGGGCTTCGACTACCCATTTCGCTGCGGTCGCGCGACCGGCTACAGCTTTCTCGAGTCGCCGCAACTCGTGACCGGCGACAGGACCGTGATTCAACCGGGCATGGTGCTCGCAGTGGACGGCTCGGTCAGCCAGGCCAAGACCTTCCGTGCCCAAGTGGGCGACAGCGTGCTCGTGACGGCGGACAGTTGGGAGCCCTTAACCGCACATCCCAAAAGCTTGGCAGACGTAGTGTTGAAATGAAAAAAGGCGCCACGGCATTCTACCGTAGCGCCTTGACTAGTCCTTCTGCCGACAGGATCTAGGGTGCGACCGAATTCTCGAGCCGTTTCTGAGCTTTGAGGGCCGCGATCTGATTGTTGATGCCAGGTATGCGCGCCTCCCAGTTGCTCAAGGCCACGCTCGTGCAACGGGGGTACACGTAGCCTTGCGCAGAGCGGATCATGTTGTCCAGCTCATAGGTGTAGCGGGTGTTGTAGTTGTCCCAATCCACCATGAAGTAGTGCGCACGGTCCACGTGGTCTCGGCGAAAGCTGTAGTCGTTGTCGCCGGTCACATCCGCCAAGCCGCCAAAGGGCCGCGGCGACGTGCACTGGTAGGACAAGCTCAGGCCTTCCAACACGAATTCGGTAAAAAGGTCGAATCGCGTGTCGGCGTTCATGCTGGTGAAGCCTTTGGTCGATGATCCACTGCGAACATGGCGAACGCGCTCGCCCGCAAGTGGATCACCGGCGCTGCGCCATTTGGCTTCGCGGATATTGGTCCATTGGTTGACGACCGAGCCGAAGCCGGTCACGCGAATGTACCGCACTGGCGCGCCGGACAAGGCAAAGTCACTGAGGGAGTGCGACATGCTGGTAGCCGTGATGCCGCCAAATTCCGGTACCCAGGTCGAGCCGTTCTGACTGGTTTCGATCTTGATCCAGTGGTTGCGCAGGTCATTCATGTACAGATAGAAGCCGTCCACCGCCTGTACGCTACCGACATCGAAGGTAATAACCGAGTCCCGGTCGCCTGACCAGGTCGATTCCGTATCGATAAATCCGTCTATTGCCAAGTCTGGCCCATAAGATGGATCGTCCACGCTGTCAACTGTCACAGACGTAAAGGCCGTACCGTTCTGCAGGACGTTCGAGAACCGTGGGGGAGTTACCGGGGCGTTCGATTTGATGGTGAAGTTGCGGTAGTCGGACCGTGACAGCTGCGTGCCCTGGGCATCGTGTGCGAACACCGCCCAGCGGTAATTCTGGCCCGGCACCAGTGCCAGCAGCCGCTCGACGGTGTAGGTTTCGAGCGCATTGGTGATGCCAACAGGCTCCTGCACGGTGTAGCCCGTTGCCTGCCCGGTCGTGTCGTTGACCACCGACACGCGGTACTCGTCGACTCCTTGATCCGAGGTGGTGTTGAAGGTGAACCGATAGCGGTCGTTTTCTGCCTCGCGCAGGACCTGGCCCTCTCCGGGAACTAATCCAATCATCGTCGGCGGTGTGGTGTTGTCAGTCTGATCGCCACCAGAACCGTCATCACTGCCGGAGCCCGAGTCGCTTGAACCACCATCAGCGCTGCCATCGTCCCCATCGCTTGAACCGCTGTCGGAATCTCCACCGTTGTCAGCGCTGCCGCTATCGCTTGAATCAGATGAGTCCGAGCCACTGTTGCTGCCACCGCTGTCGGAATTTGTGGTGCTTGAATCGACACAAGCCATCAAGGCAATGACGAGGAAGAGGGATAAAACCGATCGAATAAACATGCACAGGTGCTCGTGGGAAACCACGCTTTATACCGTGCAGAAGACACCTTGTGGCGCGAGCGCGATTCTCCCTGCCTAATATGGGCTAAGCGTGGAGGACGGTGTGTTAGCCCGGCATCACATCGCGCACCTCAGCACGGTCGTTCAATCACCGCACTGCCGCTGCATGAGGAGTTGCGCACTTGCCTCGCTGCAGACGCGCGACCGGTTACAGCCATCTGGAGTCGCCGCAGCTCGCGACCCTTTGGGAGCGCAGCCATTGGTCCGTCATACGGGGGCGCGATGCGCGGCTGAACTGCGCACCGCTCCAAACGTATTTCATTCGCCTGCATATGTATTCGCGCTGTAAGCCTGTGTAAACGCCCGCAAGGTTGATCCCGGTGCGCCGCTACACGCTTATCGGACCACCAGATCAGGCCATGAACGCAACCGCCGCCGCCCTCAACCCGTTTGACATTCCCGCAAGCCAGCAACTGGTCGACGTCCTCGACCAGCTCGACCGTGTCCTGATCGGCAAGCGCGAGCAGGTCACCCTGGCGCTGGCCTGCCTGCTCGGGCGCGGTCACTTGCTGATCGAAGACGTGCCCGGCGTCGGCAAGACGACTCTCGCGCACGCACTGAGCGCAACCCTGGGGCTCGACTGGACGCGGGTGCAGTTCACCAGCGACCTGCTGCCTGCCGACGTGGTCGGGGTGTCGGTTCTCGACACACGCGACAACCGCTTTCAGTTTCGCGAAGGCCCGGTCTTCACCCCAATCCTGTTGGCGGACGAGATCAACCGCGCGCCACCGCGGGCGCAAAGCGCACTGCTCGAGGCAATGGAAGAACGCCAGGTCACAGTCGACGGCACCACCTACCCGCTCGACCCCGGCTTCTTCGTGATCGCAACGCAAAACCCGGCCGACCAACAAGGCGCTTACCCGCTGCCGCAGTCGCAGCTCGACCGCTTTCTGGTCGGCATCGAGATCGGCTACCCCGACGCCGCGAGCGAGCGCGCCCTGCTCGAGCACGGCGATACCCGCCGCAACGCCACGCAACTCGATTCCCTGCTCGACGAGGAACGTCTCGCGCAACTGCGCGACGCCTGCGACGCGGTCTACGTGAGCGCGCCGGTGCTCGACTACCTCCAGGCCCTGATTCAGGCGACACGTGCAGTCGGCACCGGGTTGAGCCCGCGCGCCGGGCTGAGTCTGGTGCGGCTGAGCCGCGCCTACGCGCTGATCGCCCAGCGCGATCACGTGCTGCCGGAAGATGTCAGAGCCGTGTTCCCGGCCCTCGCCGGCCACCGATTGACCGGGCAGGTCCAAAGCGGTCAGGCACGTGCTCGCGAGATTCTCGATCAGGTTGCGATGCCGTGATCACCCGGCCCACGCACAGCGCGCGATAGCGAGCGCCCCGTGACCGCCACCACCCTCAGCAACGATGTGCGACCGCGCGTCACACAGCGGCTCTTTCGCACACGCGCGGAAGACGCGCTCCCGCATGTCGCGACCCACCACCGGGTCTACATCGTGCCGACCCAGCGGGGCTTCGCCTTTCTGCTCGTACTGGTGTTGATGTTAGTCGCATCGGTCAACTACGCGCTGTCGCTCGGCTACGCGCTGAGCTTCATTCTGACCGGACTCTTTGCCGCGTCCCTACTGCACACGTACCAGAACCTCGCGGGCCTTGAGGTGCGCGGCATTGAACCAACCCCTGGCTTCGCCGGAGACACAGTTACTTTTCACTTCGCGCTCTACAACACCGCATCGACGCCCCGCCAAGGCATCTGCGTGCAGAGCGCACACGGCGACGCACCGCTCGTCGCGATCGCACCGCAGCACACCACCACCGCCACGCTCACGGTGGCGGCCGAGCAACGCGGGCGGTTGCCACTGGGCCGAATTACCCTACAGAGCCACTGGCCGCTCGGCCTGTGGACCTGCTGGTGTTACTTGCATGTCCCGGTCACGGCAACGGTCTACCCGAAACCTGAAACCGATCCCCCACCGCTGCCGTCGCGACAGTCAGACGATCTCGGCGGACGGCCACAGTCGTCGCTCGACGGCGAAATTGCAGGTGTTCGGGAATACCGCCAGGGCGACCCGCTCAACGCCATCGCCTGGAAATCCGTCGCCAAGGGGGCGGGCTTGCAAGTTCGGACCTTCGAGAACCCGCAGAGCCCGGCCACGGCCATGCTGTCGCTGCAAGCGACCGGACTCCCCGAACTCGAAGACCAGCTGTCGCGGTTGAGTGCCTGGGCCGTGCAGGCACACGCTCAACACACCGCGTTCGCACTCGACCTGCCGGGTGAGTCGCTCGACCCGGGTCGGGGTGATGCCCACGTCCAACAGGCCTTGCAGAGCCTGGCGCTCTACGGGACACGCCCGTGAGCCGCGTCCGAGGAACATGGCGGCGGCTGTTCACCCGTACCGATCGCAATGCCACCGACACGCCTGTCGACGAGCGCACGCTCTTCGCCATGGCCACGGTGATCTTCCTCGTCCAGTTTCCACACCTCTTCCATTTGCCGATCTGGGTCAGCCTGCTCGGCGGCGGCCTCGTCGGCTTGCGGTTGTGGCACCACCACGCGCCCCACCACAAATCCCTCGCCCTGGTGCTCTCGCCGGTCACGGTGACATTGATTGCCGCGACGGCTGCGGTGTTGTTACGCCTCGACTACGGCTACGCCGTGGGCCGTGACCCGTGCGTGGCCCTGCTATTCGTGTTGGTCGCGGCGAAATTCTCCGAGATCCGACGCGCGAGCGACGCCACGGTGTTGTTGTGCCTGTCGGCGTTTTTGCTGCTGACCCAATACTTCTACTCACAGACCATTCTCACCGCCCTGATCACCTTGCCGGAAATTGTGGCGATGGCGTTTGCCATGGCGGTGGTGCGCGACCCACACAACCCCGCCACCAACGCCCAGCAATTGCGCCTGGTGGGCAAGCTGCTGATTCAGGGCCTGCCGCTGGCGGCTGTGTTGTTTGTGTTGTTTCCGCGACTCCCCGGGCCCTTATGGTCGCTGCCCGAAGACGCGCTCGCGCGCACCGGGCTCTCGGATTCAATGTCACCCGGCAGCATCGGCTCGCTATCCAAATCCAACGAGGTCGCCTTCCGGGTCGAGTTCGATGGCCCACCGCCACCACCGCATGCCCGCTATTGGCGCGGTCCGGTGCTGACGGAATTCGACGGCCGCAACTGGACTGTCAGCGAACAGAATACAGCCGCCACACCGTGGCACCCGCCGGACGCAAAGGTGTACGACTACACCGTGATGTTGCAACCGCACCGCCTGCGGTGGTTGTTTGCGCTCGACAGCGCGGCATCGCTGCCGCGCGCCGATCAGGGCGCCAACACCGACACTCCAATACTCGGTCAGTTGATGGCAGACCGCCAGTTGATCGCCAATGCGCCGGTAACCAGCGTGCTGCGCTACCGACAGTCGTCGGTGCTTAGCAACGCGATGATGCCCGCACACGCACCGCGTGCCAGCACCTTGCAACTGCCCGGCAAGAATCCGAAGGCAATCGCTTTCGCCGAGGACCTGCGCGAGCAGTCAACAAGCGATCTCGACTACGCACAGAGGGTGTTGCGCCACTTCAACCGCGACACCTTCCGATACACCTTGCAGCCGCAGCTGCTGGGCGACGCCCCGGTTGACGAATTTCTGTTCGACAGCAAAGCCGGGTTTTGCGAACACTATTCCGCCGCCTTTGTGGTGATGATGCGCGCAGCGGATATCCCGGCCCGGGTCGTGACCGGCTACCTCGGCGGCGAGATGAACGGCGACTATATGATCGTTAGGCAAGCCGATGCCCACGCCTGGGCCGAAGCCTTTATCGATGGCGTCTGGCGGCGTTTCGACCCCACCGGGCAAGTCGCACCCTCGCGCGTTGAGCAGGGCTTATCGGCCGCGCTGCCGACGGAATCGGCGGTGCCGAGCTTTGCGCGCATGGACGCCGGCTGGTTGCGTTCGGCTCGACTGCGCTGGGACGCATTAAACCACCAGTGGCAGCGGCTGGTGGTCGACTTCGACAACGACTCGCAGAAATCTCTCTGGGAACGACTCGGCCTGATCAACCCCTCCTTGGTCCACATCGTCGTGCTGGCAATGGCCTTGAGCCTCGCCTGGGGATTGTTCCTGTTCGGTATGCCAAGCCTGAACCGCTCAGGCCTGTCCCGCGATGAAGCCCTCTGGCACCGCCTGTGTCGGCTGCTTTCGCTGAACGGCTTTCCGCGCGTGCCCGGTGAATCGGCTGCCGAATACCTGCAGCGTGTGTCCGGCGAATGGCCACGACAACGTGCCCGCCTTCGCATGTTGAGCCACGACTTCACCACACTGCGCTTTCGGCGCACCGACGACACGCAGGCTCAGCGCACGCGTGCGCGTATCCAACGCGAACTGCTCACGCTCGCGCTGGGTATAAGAGTGAACCGTTGGCAGCGCACCCGGCGCCCGGTCGCGAACGCCGAGCACGCCTGAGGTTCTTCATACCGGTTCGCGACTTACGTGTTTAAAAGCCTCAGCTACCGCCTTGCAGCGACAGCACCGCCTCGCGGTTCTGCGCGTGGACTTCCGCGTAGGGCTCCCACCAGGAAATGACCCCGGCCTCGAGGTAGTCCGACAGCAGGGGCTGCGGCGTGCAACGGGTCTCGTCTGACACCGCGCCCGCTTGAAGCATCGCGTCAATGTAGTGGGCATTGGCGTCGATCAGCCGTTTCGAATAGCCGCCGCGCCGGATGGTGTCGACGGAACCGTGGCAGGGATAGATGTGCTCGATGTCCATTGCCCGTAGCCGATCGAATTCCGCACGCTGCACGGCCGCGGAGGCAAAGTCGAAATCGAAAAACCACAGCGGGTCTTCGAGCAGGTCGCTTGCGAGCAGGATCTTGTGCTCGGGCAGCAGCACACCGAGGTGCCCTGCTTCGTGGATCTTCACCTCGTGCAGTTCGAGCTTGATGTCGTCGACCCAGAGATCGAGACGCCCCTCGAAGCAGAGGTTGGGTGGCACCACGGTGAAGGGATCGTAGTCGCCGTACCCCGCCTCGAACTCGGCGCGTCTGGCCAACATCACCTCACGGGTGTGCGCGTGCCCGACGATCACATCGTCGGCAAAGGCGACATTGTCGACAATGTGGTCGACGTGCCAGTGTGAACACACGAGCGTGAACCGGGTCACGCCTTGCGTGCGGGCGAGGTAGTCGCGGACCCACTGCCCCTGCCCCGGCCGCGCCATGGAATCGATTACCACAGCATGCCCGTTGCGGTGAACAGCGTATGCGCCGCCGCCGAGCCGCATGTCGAGCATCGGGTCGTCGGGGTGTCTCCCCCAATGGAAGTGGGTCAGAAAGTCCCGCACCTCAACCACGTCGATCGCACTCATGAGCCCCACGCCTGTTTCACCTCGCACCATTGATTTAAAAATCCTGTACAGACCACGACGCGAAACAGTGTACCCGAGAGCGCAGTCTGGTTTTTTCAACGACACGCCACGGGAGTGAGGACGACGGATTGTGCCAGCGTTGGCAAATGGCAGCCCGGCGGCCTGCCTAGGTTCGTCGAATCGGCAATCGCACTGGAGAGTCGGACCGTGCCAACCGCACTAGTTGGCAGCTGGGTCAAGTACCGTCAAACCGGACTCAATCACCGGGCTATTACCCCGGCTCACCATCCAATGCGCCCAAGCTGGTCGGGAGCACGACGATAGCGGTGCGCAGGTGAGCCGCAAGTATCCTGTCTGCAATCGCAGAGAGGACGCCGGTTCGGGTTGCCGGACCGGCATGCAACGGGGTTCAGCGGCAATTCATTCCGTGTCGTCGATCGAATCCAGCAGATCTTCCAACGCGGCGACCTCGTTGCTGAGAGCGGAATACCAGTAGGTAAGTGACGATTTCAGCTCGCAAGCCTCTGCCATGACACCGAGCGCACCCTGCACAGCGAATTCCATGGAGTCCGATTCGAGGTGATTCCAATCCACCGCATACAGCCGCTGGTTGCCATTGCGGTGATACGTGATGAAAGCGGGCTGATCGCCCGTGGCATCCACCAGTGCACCAAAGTCATCGTCGGTGTGGCACTGGTGCGCAAGGGCCAGCCCTTCAGCCAGGTACCGGTTGAATCGATCAAATCGCGGGTCGTCGTGAAGACGGGTCACCGCACCGGGCACCGCATCGGCCGACACCTGCCGGGCCGGCACACCGGCTACCGGATCACCCACACCGCGCCACCGCGCTTCACGCACGTTGGTCCACCCATTGGTTTGAGATCCGAACCCGGTCACGCGCAGGTACCGCGCGGTGACGCCGGGCAACTCGAAGTCGGTCAGTGGTGACACGTTGCTGGTTGCGACCAGCCCATCGAACGCATCAAGCCATTGCTGACCATCCGCACTGGTCTCGATTCGCACCCAGACATTGCGCGGATCGTTCATGTGCAGGTATAGCCCGCCCACACTCTGGATACTGCCGATGTCATACGTCATGGCGGAACCCAGATCGGCAGCCCAGAAAGACCCACCGTCTACAAAGCCGTCAATGGAGAGCGACGGCGGATGCGCCACATCGTCAATGGCGCTCGCCGCATGGTGCACGAACGCGTTTCCAACCGGCATGACCTGATCAAAACGACTTTGCGCGCCATCCGCCGAAATACGCACCTTGAAAAACCGATAATCCGAGCGGTTGAGTTGCGTGCCGTCCTCATCATGTGCAAAAACCGCCCACCGGTAGTCGTATCCGGGCTGCAGAATCAACAGTCGCTCAACAGTGTAGGTTTCAACCGCATTCGTAATGCCGATAGGCTTTGCCACGGTGTAGCCAGTGGCTTCACCGGTCGTGTGGTTGACCACCGACACGCGGTATTCATCGACGCCGACATCAGTATCGGTGCTGAACAGAAAACGGTAACGATCCGAGCCATCGCGCCGGATCTCATCGCCGTCGATTGGCGAGAGACCGACAAGATGAGGCGGCGCCTCTATAGTCGTCGGCGGTTCAATCGACGATCCCAACGAAGGGGGCGCACTTGGCGATTCCGTGTTCGATGACTTTGAACAACCAACAACAAGTGTTGCGGCAAGGCTCACAGCAAGACAATTCCATTTCATGAGTACGAACTCCAGTAAACAGTTT
>CALDHJ010000046.1 GCA_937941555.1 uncultured Granulosicoccaceae bacterium
GACGCATTTCAGGTTGTCGCGGCCGGCGACTTGCCCAACTATGCAGACGAGATCAGTCGGCTGACCAGCGGCTGCAGCATCGTGGTGAACGGCGAGTTGGTCGAAAGCCAGGGCAAGGGCCAATCGATGGAAATGCAGGCATCGTCGGTTGACGTGATCGGCTGGGTCGAGAACCCGGATACCTACCCGGTGCAACCGAAAGCGCATAGCATGGAGTACTTGCGCGAGGTCGCTCACCTGCGCCCGCGCACCAACACCTTCGGCGCGGTCGCCCGCATTCGGCATTGCCTCGCGCAAGCGATTCACACCTATTTCTCGAACAACGGCTTTCTCTGGGTGCACACGCCGATCATCACCACCGGCGACGCCGAGGGCGCCGGTGAGATGTTTCGCGTCAGTTCGCTCGATCTCGCCAACCTGCCCCGGACCGAATCAGGCGCAGTCGATACCGCACAGGATTTTTTCGGTCGCGACGCCTTTCTCACCGTGTCCGGTCAGTTGAATGTCGAGGCCTATTGCCTTGCCCTCGACAAGGTCTACACCTTCGGCCCGACCTTTCGCGCGGAAAACTCCAACACCAGTCGGCACCTCGCCGAATTCTGGATGATCGAACCGGAAATCGCCTTTGCCGACCTCGACGACCTGGCGGTATTGGCCGACGACCTGACCAAGCACGCCCTTCGCACCTTGCTGAACGAACGCGAGGACGACCTTGCGTTTTTCAATCAACGCATCGACAAAAGCTGTCTCGAGCGCTTGCAGCGCTTTGTCGACACACCGGTTACGCGCATGACCTACACCGAGGCCGTGTCGATCCTGGAAAAGTCGGGACAGTCGTTCGAGTTCCCGGTGTCCTGGGGCATCGACCTCGCCAGTGAACACGAGCGCTGGCTCTGCGAGCAACACGTCAAGGGTCCGGTGGTGGTGCAGGACTACCCCAAGGACATCAAGGCCTTCTACATGCGCATGAACGATGACGGCAAGACCGTCGCTGCAATGGATCTGCTGGCACCGGGCATTGGTGAAATCATTGGCGGGTCGCAGCGCGAAGAACGACTGACCGAGCTCGACGCGCGCATGGACGCAATCGGCGTCGACAAGGAACACCTCGGCTGGTACCGCGACCTGCGCCGCTACGGCAGCGTGCCACACGCGGGATTCGGGCTCGGTTTCGAACGCCTTGTGGTCTACGCCACCGGATTGAGCAACGTGCGCGACGCGATACCCTACCCCCGCACCCCGCGCAGCGCGCCCTTCTGAGCCCACCGCAACCCGATATGCACCCAGCGTTTCACGGCTAGGCCCAGATGTCCCCGACCGTGAAGCCACGCGGAAACGGGTCGCTCGGGTCAAGCAGGTATTGCGACACACCGCTGATCCACGCCTGGCCGCTCAGCGACGGCACGATCGCTTTGTACGGACCGACCGTCGTGGTGCGCTCGATGCGGCCGGTGAACCGGGTGCCGAGCGGGCCGGCATTGACATAGTCCACGCCCACGTCGAGTGCGCCCTTGGCGTGAAGAACCGCAAGCTTGGCACAGGTTCCTGTTCCACAGGGTGACCGATCCAGCGCCCCGCTGATACCGTCCTGCCGAGTCGCATCGAAGCGCCCGGACGACAACACCACCGCGCCCCGACCCTGCGTGCCCGGTTCGGTTGGCGGCGCCGTGAGCTGCGAGATCGTCGGCCCTGTGATAGCCGGGTTGTCCGGGTGGCTCACCGGGTATTGCTGGCATGCGGCCTCGCGCATCGCTTCGCCGGCACGCACCAGCGCGCTGCCGTTCTCGGCAACCGGGTCAAGCCTGAATTGCGCGGCATCGGCGATTACGAAGAACATCCCGCCCCAGGCGATATCGACAGTGACGGTGCCGTATCCCGGGATCTCAAGCGGGACGTCGAGGTGCACGGCAAACGCTGGCACATTGACGAAAGACACCTGCGTCACCTTGCCGTCAAGGCACTGCGCCGACACGGCAATCAACCCCGCCGGCGTCTCGAGCTGCAGCTCGGTGACGGGCTCCACCATCGGCAGCACGCCGGTCTCGAGCAGGGTCGTGGCAACGCACATCGTGTTGCTGCCCGACATCGGCGGGTATTCGGTCTGTTCCATGATGATGAAACCCGCGTCGGCACGCGGATCACAAGGCGGAACCAGCGCATTGCAACAGAGCGCCGGGTTGCCACGGGGCTCCTGCAGCATGAGCGTTCGGATGTCATCGTGGTGCGCGGCCATGTACTGCATCTTCTCGAACACGGTCTCACCCTTTAGTGGTGGCATGCCACCGGTGATGACGCGACCACCCTCGCCCTCGGCATGGGCTTCGACAGCGGTAATCATTCGGGAGGCTCGCATGCCGGTTTCCTCGGGGTGCGCAACAGGATGTCTTTCGCACGGTATACCAGAGCCGGTGACCGTGTGCTGCGCAACACGCAGCCAGACTGTAACCGGCCAACGCGGAAGCGTACGCTGCCTCTGACGGACACATCAACGGGGCCAGTCATGGCGCGATCGAGAAATTATGTTCAATGTGATGTCTTCAGTCGCGACGCTGCCCGCGGCAACGCCTTGGCAGTTGTGCTCGATGCAGACGGCTTGAGCGATGAGGACATGGCGACTTTTGCACGCTGGACCAACCTCGCCGAGACGACTTTCGTCTTCCCCCCGTCCAGTGCCGACGCCGACTACCGGGTTCGGATTTTCACCCCCAACCGCGAAATGCCGTTTGCCGGCCACCCGACACTGGGTACTTGTATGGCGTGGTTGCACAACGGCGGCCAACCGGCCTCCCCTGTCGTGGTCAGGCAGGAGTGCGTGGTCGGCGTGGTGGATGTCCAGGTCGCGGGCGACATGCCCGCCTTTGTTGCGCCGCCCACCCGGATCCTCGACATGGCCGACGCGGTTCGCGACGACCACCTCGCCGCGCTCGGGATTGATGAATCCGCGCTGGTACACGCCGTGGAGCTCGACAACGGACCCCGTTGGCGCGTGTTCGAGTTGAGCGATGCCGCGCAGGTGCTGGCGGTGAATTCAAGTCGCGTGGCGTGGCCGCGGTACCAGGCGATCGGCTTGATCGGCAAACACGCACCCGATCACGAGTGCGACTACGAAGTGCGCATGCTGGCGCCGTCAAGCGGACTGCCGGAAGACCCCATCACGGGATCACTCAATGCCGCTCTGGGCCACTGGTTGCAACAGCTCGGTCGGTTGGGCGCCACAACGACCGTGGCGCAAGGCACCT
>CALDHJ010000047.1 GCA_937941555.1 uncultured Granulosicoccaceae bacterium
CAGAGCCACGCGATCTGGTACGACGTCGAAGCCGGAGGCGACATCGTGGGCAGCATGACCTGCGGCGCGTACTCACCGAAGCTTGGTAAGGTCATCGGCTTCTTGCTGGTGCCCACCTCGGTGACACCGGGCGACCGCGTGACCGTGCACAAGCATGGCACCGCCTACCCGGGCACGGTGTGCGAATTGCCGTTTGTCTGATTCGCCAGCGTGCGAGCGCTTGACGGGGCGCGGTATCAGGCGCGCCAGTCGAGCAGGCGGCGTTCGATCAGGGCGATGACGCCCGAGGTGATCACGCCGAGCAAGGACAGGATCACCACGCCGACGAAAAGCCGTTCGAGATCGTAGAGTGAACCGGCTTCGAGGATGTAGGCGCCGATGCCGTATTCGGCGCCGAGCATCTCGGCGGCGACCAGCAGGATGATTGCGATCGCGAGTGAGATGCGCAGCCCCGACAAGATTCCGGGCAGGGCGCCGGGGAACACGATCTTGCGCACGATCGACCACCACGACAGGCCGAAGCTCTGCCCCATGCGAATGAGAGTGCGGTCGACGTTGTCGACAGCGCCGTAGGTCGCGACCACCGTCGGGGTGAAGGTGCCGAACGCGATCAACGCGTACTTGGACCCTTCGCCGATGCCGAACCAGATCACGAACAGTGGAAGCAGGGCAATTTTCGGAATCGGGAAGATCGCGGCGACCAGCGGCACGAGCCCGGCGCGCATGTAGGAGAACAAGCCGATCAGAATGCCGACGCTGACGCCGATGCTGACCCCGAGGGCCGCGCCGACCGCGAGCCGCGACAGCGACGGCAGCAGGTGCTTGAACAACAGGCCGCTGGTGTAGAGCTCACCGAAGGTCGCCAACACATCCGACGGCTTCGGTAGCGTCAGCGCGGAGATGAAACCGCTGCGTGTACCCCACTCGGCAAGCGCGATCAGGGTGACGAACACGGCGGCACCAAACCACCGGCGCGGTTTTGGAGCAAAGCCGCCGCCGCGAAAGGACACCGGTTGTCCGGTGCGTTGTTTGGGCTCAGTCATGGATCAGCTCTGCGTCGGCAGCGCGGGCTTCATCGCGCAGGAGTTGCCAGAGGTGTTTCTGATGCGCTTCGAGGTCGCGGTCGCCAAACTCGCGTTCGGCGAGTGGCTTGTCGATTGTCACCACCTCGCGAATGCGACCGGGCCGGCGCGAGAGCACCACCACCTGGTGGCCGAGCCGCACCGCTTCGGCGAGATTGTGCGTGACGTACACGGCGGTGAAGGGCTGGCGCGTCCAGAGGTCGACGAGGTCGTCCATCAGCAGTTCGCGCGTTTGGCTGTCGAGCGCGGAGAGCGGTTCGTCGAGCAGCATCACGGCCGGGTTGACGGCGAGTGCACGTGCGATGGCCACGCGTTGTTTCATCCCCCCCGACAATTGCCGCGGCAGGGCGCGTGCAAAGTCGCCAAGTTTGGTGCGCAACAACACGTCTTCGATAATCGCCTTCGCGCGTGCGCCGCGGATGCCGTGGTCTTCGAGCACCAGCGAGATGTTTCCCGACACCGAGCGCCAGGGCAGCAAGGCAAAGTCCTGGAACACGAAGGTCAGCGGGTTCAGGCATCCCTCGGGTGGGTCGCCGTATTGCAACACGCGCCCCGCGTCGGGTTGCTCCAGACCGCCGAGAAAACGCAAGAGCGTGGACTTGCCACAGCCTGATGGGCCGACGATGCACACGATCTGTTGTGCGTTGATCGTGTGCGAGACGTCCTGCAGCACGGTGGTGTCACCGTAGGCATGGCTGATGTTGTCGAGCGTGATTTCCATGGAGACTCGGGCGCAGCGGGGCGGGCGACAGCCGCACCCCGCGTGGGGCCATCAGCCGCCGACAGTGTCGACGTAGGAGGCGTCTACCAGCTGGTCGATGCTGATGTCGGCGTCGACCAGGCCTTCCGACTGGAACCAGCTCAGCTGGTCCTGCACCGAGCCGACGTTCAAAGCAGCCCCGGTGCTGATGCGCATGGTGCCGTTGATGATCGAGGGTGCGGCCTTCTCGCGCGGCCGGTCGGTATAGACGTACTTGTGGATCAGATCCACCATCGTGTTCACGCCGTCTTCGCCGTCGGCCTGGTCGATCATGGCCGCGGCGTAGTCTGCGGCCCCGCGTGAAAAGGCGGCGAGGAAGGCTTCGGTCTGGGCGCGCTCGTTGGCAGCGTTCTTGGCCGACGTGAAGACCGTTGTGACCTGGTAGTCGGGCAGGTAGTCCGAGACGTTGCCGACAATGTGCCAGGCGCCCGCCTTGGCAAGCGGCTTGGCGATGTGCGGCACGATTGACCACGCGTCCACCTGACCCGACTTCATCGCGCCGATGATGGCACCGACTTTTTGCAAGGGCGTGAAGCGCAGGTCGATGCCCTCAGCCGCGGCCATTTTCGCGCCCATGTAGTGAAAGGACGAACCCGCCTGGGTGACGGCGTACTGCTTGCCGTCGAGGTCTTTAAGTGACTGGATGCCGGCCTGGTAGCTCGCGTCGGATATCAGGTATTTCTGGCCGTCGATGCCGGCCTCCTCGGTCAGTGCGCCGCCGATGACCTTGATCGCGCCCTTCTGCGCGAGGCTCACAAGGCCGCCCGAGACAGCCGTGACGGCGTAGTCGATGTCGCCCGACGCGATCGCGACCGCCATGGGCTGCGCTGCCTGAAAGAACTGAAATTCAACGTCGAGTCCGGCTTCGGCGAAGTAGCCGCGCTCGAAGGCGATGAAACTCGCCGAGTGCGAGGTGAAGCGCAGGGCCCCCACCTTGATTTTCTTTTTCTCGGCCAGGGCGGGCATGGACAGCCCGGAGGCTGCAGTCGCGCCGAGCAGGGTCAGCGCTTGTCGTCTTGTGAGTTTCATGGTGTTGTCCTCTCCTCGGGATGGGTTCAGGTCATGTCGGCGCGCGTGCTCTCCTCAAACAGCGCAAGTGCGGCACCCTTGTCGCGAGCGACAATGGCGGTGCGCAGGGCATCGCGCCGGGTGGCGCGTTCGGAAAAATTCAATCGGCCTTCGCGCAAGTGGGCAAGGCGGAAGCGGCGGGACTGGTTGTAGATCAGCTGCGCCATGTTCAGCAGCCGCGGTGAGCCGCAGGCGCTGATCAGCGCGTCGGTGTGGGCGCGGCTGGCCTCGTCCCAGGCGAGGGCGGTCTCGTCGTCGGGTTGCGACTGGACGGCGTCGTCTGCGCGCGCGAGCTGGTGCTGGGCCGCGATGACCGTCGCCTCCCAGGTCACACCACCGCGTTCGAGCGAGCGGGTGAGGCCGAGTTTGCCGACTTCGACCTGCACCAGCAGGATGTCGTGCAGGTCGTCTTCGGTGGCGGAGGTCACGCGGAAGCCACGCTGGTTGGTGGCTTCCACCATGCCCTCGGCGACGAGGGTGCGCAGCGTCTCACGCATCGAGTGGTTCGAGCCGCCGTATCGGCGGCGCAGCGCTTCGATCTTCAGCTTCTCGTCAGGCCGCAAGACACCGAAGGAAATATCCCGGCGCAGGGCCGAGGCCAATAGGGCGACG